>SDZZ01000892.1 GCA_004173255.1 Chitinophagaceae bacterium
CGCTAAATTAGCAAAAACAGTCAGAACGCCAAGAAAAATACAGACCACAAAAATTGCCTAGACCGAAATGCCGGCCTGCTGCTCCCTGCCCTTTTTCACTTCCTTGTCCTTGGTTGCGCCCACCTCGGCAATCTTCTCCTCCTTCAGGTACTGCTCGCGCTTGATCGATTTGCCCTCCATCGAGTACAGGTTCAACTGCTTGAATTCCGGTACTGCCTCTACCAGCATCTTCACCGCCTTTCCCTCCAGATCCACGTTGACCACCGCCCTGTCCCCGTTGCGAAGGGTATCTTCCAGTTCTGCCTTCCAATCGGGATTGGCCAGCTCCTTGAATTCAAACCTGTCCAGTACCGCAGAAAGATCAAAGCCATAGTTCTCGGTAAAGGTCTTGGTCCTGAAGTTACCTCCCCTGTCCCTTTCCCCATCAAAGTCCAGTTTCACCCAGGCCGAATATTCTTTTTTGGAAATATCCAGCACATCCGAGCGGTGCACCGAACGCCCCTCCAATAGGTTCAGTCCCTGTTCGAGCGTAAAACCGTTTCCCTTTTCCACGTAAAAAGTCTGGCCGGGCGCTGGATCCTTTAGGGGCTTATAGAACTCCCTATCGATATTGATCAGCTTCCCGTCGCCCATGGTGGCAAGCTCCCTTGAATCCTGCAGGCTTGCCCCTACATAAAGCTGCGCCGCTCCCCTGATCTCCCTTGCCCCCTCCATTCGGCTATTGAATTCCTTTACCGCAAGGGAGGCCATTTCAAACTCCCTCAGCACCACCTCCTCGCCCTGGCGCTGGGAGGAAACAAAATATTTCTCCCCTGGGGCCAGTGGCGGCTGGGTCTGTTTGACCAGGTCAAACTTGTTAAAGTAATAATATTCCGAGCTACGGCTCTGGTTGAAGTGAAGGGCCATTTCCACCCTTCCCTTTTCCAAAGCCAGCTCATCGTACAGGATAAACCTGGGCTCGTTGGCCGCCATCTTCGCTTCCATCTGACCGATCAGATTTTCACTGAAGCCAAGTTTTACCA
>SDZZ01000027.1 GCA_004173255.1 Chitinophagaceae bacterium
GTTTGGAACGGTGATCTGTACGCCTGCTGCACGGCCGGCAAGCGCTGCATCAAAGCTCTGGACCGGTTTGTCCGCAATGGCTGCACCTTTTACAGTAGCGATGCTGCCGGTAATGTCCTGCCTGCGCTGGGTACCATAACCAACCACCACCACTTCCTGCATGGTTTTGTCGGCTGGCACCATGGACAGGTTAACGATTGAACTGGAACCGATGGAAAGCTCCTGGGTGGTCATGTCGACAACAGAAAAAATAAGGACTTTTGCGTTTGAGGGAGCAGTGAGGGTATAAGTCCCGTCAGGTTTTGAGGTGGTACCCGTGTTGGTACCTTTTACGAGGATTGAAACGCCCTGGATGGGTTCCCCTTTTTCATCAGTGACCGTTCCACTAATGGTTTTCTGGGCCAACAACTGTCCTGTAAATAACAGGATAGCCGTTAGTCCTGCTAACAG
The DNA here is from genome assembly GCA_004173255.1 of Chitinophagaceae bacterium. Taxonomy (GTDB): domain Bacteria; phylum Bacteroidota; class Bacteroidia; order Chitinophagales; family Chitinophagaceae; genus JBEVJC01. The sequence continues at coordinate 451 of SDZZ01000027.1, forward strand.
TTTTCTCATGCGTGTGTAGTTTTTGGTGTATAATAAAAAGGATCACCGGCCCTTTCCTACGAGGGCCAGTAAAACATCTTCATTCAATTATCCGTCCGGTCTATTTCGAAGGGGTTGGAAACAGTCAGGTAATGAATATAAAATGAAATGGATTATCCACCAAAATCTTGATATTAGAATATTCTAATCCGGTACCGAAACGGTTTTCTGTTTTCGTCCGCCGAGATTGATGAGCAGGGCAGGCAGTAAAACCAGGTTGGTGAAGGTTGCAGTTATAAGTGTGAGTGACGTGAGCCATCCAAGCGCCTGCGTACCACCAAACCCGCTGAAACTGAAAATGATAAATCCGGCAATCAGTACAAGGGAGGTATAAATGATGCTGATGCCTGTATGGTGGATGGTGCTGATCACCGTCTTTTTCATGTCATACCCCTGGTTGGGCAATTCCTGTTTATAGTTGACCAGGAACCGGATGGTAATATCAATGGCAATACCCAGCGCCACGCTGAACACCAGGACCGTGGATGGTTTCAGGGGAATGCCCACCCAGCCCATCACACCGGCAGTAATGGCCAGCGGGATAATATTCGGGATCAGCGAACAGAACAGGATACGGACCGATTTGAACAGGTAAAGCATACAAAGCGCAATCAGCAGGAAGGCCCAGAAAATACTTTCCTTTAATCCATTGATGATAAAACTGCTGCCTTCCAGGAAGGTAATGCTGGTGCCGGTCAGCTGTACATTGTATTTGTCAGCCGGGAATAACTGGTCGGCCCTGCCTTTAATGGTGTCAAGGATCTGGGGCAGCCGCATGCTTCCTACATCAGCCATGTTGATGCTCATCCTGGCTTCCATACGGGAGCTGTCAATAAAGGTGGAGACCAGTTTGGTAAAGGAGTTCTTTGGCGCACCGGGCTCCGACCTGAATTTCAGGTAACCCATCATACCCGGCATATCATACTGGCTGGGCATGTTATAGTTACTGCTGTCGCCTTCATAAAATGCCTGTTTGGCAAACTTCAACCCTTCTGTAATGCTGAGCGGACGGGCTGTTTCGGGAATCGACTGCAGGAAGCTGGTCATGCTGTCCATCTTCGTGAGCGCGGGAAAATCGCGGATAATACCCGCCTTGCTTTTGGTACTGATCAGCATTTCAAGCGGCATTACCCCTTTGAAGTTTTTTTCAAAGAATTTAAGATCCGTATAAATTTTATCTGTCTTCGGCAGGTCATCCACTATATAACCCACACTCTTCAGTTGCAGGATACCCGCAACGGAAAACAGTACGATAACTGACGTAGTGATATAAATAAGCTTACGGTGATTGAGCGACCATCTTTCCAGCCGGTCGAGCCAGCGGTTCAGCTGCGGGTTCTGCAGGTACTTCGTATGCCTCGATTTTGGCGGAGGTAAAAAGCTGAGCACAATCGGGATGAAGATGAGCGAGATAAAAAACAACACCATGATGTTGATGCCGGCTACCACACCAAACTCCTGCAGGATCTCGCTTTTTGTCAGTGCAAACACCGCGAAACCGATGGCTGCGGCGAGGTTACAGAATAAGGTAACAATACCCATGCGGCCCACCATAGTGACAAGTGCTTCGTGACGGTCGCCTGTATCATTATAGGATGTATGGTATTTGTTCAGGAAGTAAACGCAGTTGGGGATCCCGATCACTACAATCAATGGCGGTATGAGTGCGGTCAGCAGGGTGATTTTATAATGCAGCAGGTGCATGGTGCCCATGGTAAATACCACACCCATGATGACCACGGCCAGTGACAGCAACATGGAGCTGAACGATTTAAAAAACAGTAGCAGGATGAGGGCCGAAAGGATCACACTGCCCAGCAGGAACCATTTCATTTCATCGGCAATACGCGTCGACATTTCGGTGCGGATCAGTGGCAGTCCGCTCAGGTGTACCTCCTGTCCGGTAGCGGTACCAAACGAGGTAGCCAGGTTGCGGATGCCTTCCACCACGCCATTCCTCTTTTTGGAGTTCATTACGTTCCGGTCCAGGCTCACACCCATCAGCCATGCTTTCGACTGCGGGTTATAAAGCAGTCCCTGGTAAAATGGCAGCGAAAGGAATACATCCCGCGCACTGTCCACCTGTGCCTGCGATAAAGTGCCTTCCGGGAAAATAGGCACTGCATTCAGTTTTTCAGTTGCCGAATCGCGCAGCAGGTTGATGGCAGAGGGGATGGAAATGATATCCGTCACCCCATTTATTTTTTTCAGGTCACGTTGCAGTTGCGCATACTGGTTAAAGACTTTTTCCGTAAAAAGCTGGTCGGTCTGGATGCCGATGACCAGCAGGTTTCCATCCTGTCCGTATTTTTGCTTGAAAGCCTGGTAAGTGAGGTTGGCGGGGTGGTTGACCGGGATGGCCCTGCTGAATTCATAACTCAGTTCCACCTTTGAAGCCCAGAAGCCCATAATGGCTGTTGATACGGCAAGTACAACTAAGAGAGGCCAGCGATATGAAAGAATGAACTGTCCGGTTTTCCGCCACATAGTAGATATTTTAATATCAAACGGGATTTCAGTCATCCCGCAGCACCGCAAAGAAACATAAAAAACCGAAGCAGGTCCTATTTAACGATACCTGATTACAGCTTTCGGTACTTTTGGACCAACTGATATACCAGAACAGTTTAATAATCGTGCCTGATAAATTACACCATACAAAAGGGATTGTTTTACGTACCATCAGGTACGGGGAAACCAGCGTGATCGTTACTATGTTCACCGAACTGTTCGGCATCCAGTCGTACCTGGTAAACGGGGTACGCACCTCCACGAAAAAAGGCGCTGGTAAGGCGAATCTTTTCCAGCCCACTGCCCTGCTTGATATGATTGTTTATCATAATGAACAGCGGCAGCTGCAGCGCATCAAAGAGTTCAGGTGGGGTTATTTATACCAGGCCATCTTCTCCGACATCCGCAAAAATGCGGTGGCGGTGTTTATGATCGAACTGTTGACCAAATGCCTCAAACAACCGGAGCCGAACCCCGACCTCTACAATTTTGTGGAAGATTGTTTCCTGCATCTGGATCGGGCGGGTGACGGGGTGATGGCCAATTTCCCGCTGTTTTTTGCGCTGCACCTGCCGGTATTTTTCGGGTTTCGCATCAGTGATAATCATTCAACCGAAAATCTTTTCCTCGATATGCAGGAAGGGGAATTTGTAGCAGAACATCCTTCGCATATTTATTTCCTGGAAGAAAAGGAATCACTGGCCTCCTCCAACCTGCTGAAGGTGCTGCAACCGGAAGAGTTGCAGGACATACGGCTCAACCATGACTTCAGGAGGTCACTGCTTCATTCGTACGAACGGTATTATTCGCTCCATATTCCCGACTTCGGTGTAATGCGGACCTTGCCGGTATTGAAAGAGATCTTATCGTAACGGTTGTAATGCTGAATGTGCAGTGCGCAGAAATGTTGCTGCGGGTTGGGTCGCTTGTTGGAAGCAATCCGGATATCCCGGCGCGATTTCGTCCTTTCGAAGCCGCTACCATCCTGGTCCCCGGAGAAGGCTGGTTCCGAGGTGCCCCTGCGGGAGCAAAGAGCTTGGCGCCCTCAGAGCAACCTGTTTGCCCCGGTAAAATGCTCATCCACCAGCACCACTCCCGGCTTCTTCCCTTTTTCAAAACTTCCGAATTCATCCTGCAACTGCAACGCGGCAGCGCCATTTGAGGTAGCCCAGGTAAGCAGGTCCGAGTCGGCAATGGCGGGATAAAACTCACGCACCAGCGAAATTTCTGAAACGATATCCAGCCGGTGGTTGCTTGCCAGGCTGTCGGTACCGAATACAATGCGACGCCCCTGTTGCATCAGCAGCGGTACATCGGGCAACACAGTGGAAATATAACGATTCGCCCGTGGGCAAAGGCACCAGTAAATCGAAGGGGATGCGGTCAGCTGTTCCACATATAAAAGGTCTTCGGCCGACGTAAAAACATTGTGCACCAGGATCAGCGGCTGGCTGGCGGGTAAACGGGTGAGATACGTACGGAGGCTCGATTTGCCGGAGGCAGAAAAAAAATGGATATCGAGTTTCATTTTCTCATACAACCCCATGAATGCGCCTTCCTTCTTTTCAAAAAATTCATTCTCGGCAGGGTCTTCCTGGTTATGGATGCTCAGCAGTTTACTGCCGGCGTTGTGGATGATTTTTTCCCATAACGGACCGGATACAGAATACGGCGAATGGGGCACAATGCTCCAGGGCATCGGCTGCTGGCCGTTTGCGGCGAATTCGAAACGGGCCGAAAGTTCCTTCGCGGTTTCAAACCTCATTTCCGCCAGCGCGGGGTCAAACCCGCTTACCTCAATAAAATTATAGTACCGGAGCCGCTGGCCTTTTTTACAATCAATTGTATAAGCGGTGTTGCAGATATCGCCCACCGCCACAATGCCATTGTCATACATTTCATTCTCCGCTGCGTCGATGGCCGCAAGGATTTCATCTTCAGGTTTCGACCTGCCGGCCATCACCTGCCCCACAAACGGCACCAGGCCTGTACCTTCCGGTATCAGCCCTTTCATATGGCTTAGTTCAAGATGGCAGTGGCAGTTGATAAACCCGGGCGACAGTATGCCGTTGTATTGTTCAATATTATCCCCTGCATCGCCCGCTGGTACAAGGTCTGCCACTCTTCCACCATCATCCGTTACCAGTACTTCCCCCTCGCGGAAACGATAACCATCAAACAGCCGGTCTGCCTTGAATTTTCGGTATCCCATGCGGTAAATCTTTTAACTTTGCCAACCCGGACCAGGTTTTTTTGCTGGCCGGACTTCAAATTTCGCACTTCGAATTTTACTATCTCAAATTATGTTAGACAGACTTGAAGCGATACGGGCCAGGTTCGACCAGCTGGGTGTTGCACTTACGAACCCCGAAATCGTAGGCAACAACAAACGATACGCGGAAACGAGTAAGGAATACCGCAGCCTTGAAAAAATCGTAATCGCCTATACCGATTATAAAAAGATCCTGGAAGACATCAGCTTTTACCGGGAAGCCCTCAACGGTGATGACGAGGAAATGCGCGAACTCGCAAAAATGGAAGCCCCTGCCGCTGAGGAAAAAAAGATCCAGCAGGAAGCCATGATCCGCCAGATGCTGATCCCCAAAGATCCGCAGGATGAAAAGAACGCTATACTGGAAATCCGCGCAGGTACCGGCGGTGACGAGGCCAGCCTGTTTGCGGGCGACCTGCTCCGCATGTATGTGCGCTACTGCGAACGGCGGGGATGGAAAACAGCTATCCTGAGTGAAAACGAAGGAACCGTCGGCGGTTACAAAGAAGTGTCGCTCGAGGTGAGCGGTGATGATGTATATGGTGTAATGAAATTTGAAAGTGGCGTGCACCGGGTGCAACGGGTACCCGATACGGAAACCAGCGGGCGGGTGCATACTTCCGCCGCTACTGTGGCAGTGATGCCCGAAGCGGAAGAAGTGGATTTTGAACTCAACCCGGCCGATGTGAAAATGGAAACCTCACGAAGCGGAGGTGCAGGCGGACAAAACGTAAACAAGGTGGAGACCAAGGTCATGCTGACGCACCTGCCAACAGGCACCGTTATTATTTGCCAGACGGAACGTTCACAGCTTGGCAACCGGGAAAAAGCCATGGGAATGCTTCGCACCAAACTGTACGAAGAACAGGTACGCAAACAGGAAGAAGAAATTTCGCGTCACCGGAAAAGCCTGGTGAGCACGGGTGACCGCTCCGCCAAGATCCGCACCTATAACTTTCCTCAGGGCCGTGTTACCGATCACCGGATCGGACTCACAGTATATAACCTCGACGATGTGCTCAATGGTAATATCCAGGAATTCCTGGAAGCACTGCAGTTTGCCGAAAACGCCGAAAAGATGACCACCCAGAATTGATTTGCAGCCATGCAACCCTGCGCGGCTGTTTATCCAACTTATTTAAAATAAATCGATATGAAGTTTCTCGTTGGCCTTTCCCTTTTCCTGTTAATGGCAGTTACTGCCAGCGCGCAGACGCAGTATGAAATCATCCAGGATAAAGACAGCGGTAAAAAAATACTGAAAGGCATCATCAGCCGCGACCTGCTGGAGAAAGACGCTTCGTACGACTGGTACGCTGAAAATAAAGATGGCTATAAACCCTACCCTGCAGCGCTCGATGCGTTGAAAAAAAATGTGGATTCCGTACAGATGATCATCTTTATGGGCACCTGGTGCGGTGACTCGCATTTTATTATCCCTAAATTTTTTATGCTTGCCGATGCCGCAGGGTTCAGCGAAAAGAACATCTCCCTGATCGGGGTTGACCGCGAGAAAAAAACATTGGGTAACCTGACCACCACCCTCAACGTACTGAATGTACCTACCATGATTGTCTTGAAAAATGGCAAAGAGATCGGACGTGTGGTGGAGTATGGCAAATCGGGCCAGTTTGATAAAGACCTCGCGGAGATCCTGGCGATCCCTGCGGGGCGATAACCGGGATGTCCCTACGGGATGACAATCGGGATGAGGTCCCTACGGGATGACAATCGGGATGTCCCTACGGGATGACAACCGGGATGAGGTCCCTGCGGGATGACAACCGGGATGACGATCGGGATCCCTACGGGATGACAATTGGGATGTCCCTACGGGATGACAATTGGGATGTCCCTACGGGATGACAATCGGGATGACGACCGGGATGAGGTCCCTACGGGATGACAACCGGGATGAGATTCCTGCGGGACGATAACCGGGATGACAACAGCTTTCAGGATGGGATGTTCCCTGCGATCTTTATATCCACACTCGCCCCGGCAATCTCAATCTTCATTTCCTCCAGGCTGCGAAGGATGGCAAAATTCGTTTCTTCCTTTACGGAGTTGAACTCCTGCATGGTAACCGGGCCGGTGAAGTATTCAACCGTAATGATAAATGCTGACGAACTGATATCAGCCAGCAGCACTGTTTTATTTTCAATTTCTGCACGCGTCAGGATGCTGCGGATCCGCACCACCAGTGCCTCCAGCTGGGCCGAAGGGCAATCAAGCCCGATCTCGAGACGCAAATCCGCCCTGCGTTGCGTACGCTGCGACAGGTTATCGAGAATGGAATCCACCATCTGTTTGTTGGGCACTGTGATAAATGTTTTCTGGTCGGTCCGGATCCTGGTACTCCTTAAGCCGACTTTCTCCACCGTACCGCTGAACGTATTCACTTTTACCACATCACCCGTGGTAAACGGCTTATCAAAGAAAATAATAAACGAGGCTATGAGGTTCTCCAGGCTTTCCCGCAGGGATAATGCAATAGCAGCACCAACGATGCTAAGGCCGGTAAGCAGGTTGCTGATATTATACCCGAATGCCAGTTTCAGGATCATGAGCAAACCGATCACGGAAAGGATCACCTTGAAAAAATCCTTGAAGAAAACAATCAGCTGGTTATCTGATGTATCATGTGCCCGGTCGGCTTTGATATGCAGCAACAACGCAATAAAATCAATCATGCGGATCAGCAGGCGGATGAACGCAACAACCAGTATGATAGTGCCCAGGCCATGCACCAGTTCCCGAAGTGTAAGCCGGTAAATATCAAAATCCAGCTGGTCAGGGAATTTCAGTTTGTTGAGCGTGGCAATTGACACAAGGATCACCAGGAAAAAACCGAGCGGGCGGATCACGAGGTTGGTAAAGGATTTACGGTCAACATCCTTCCAGATCGATTTTACAAAAATAAAAATCAGGGCCGCCGCATAATGGGCAATATGCCTTTTCACTATGATCATGAACAGGATCACAGCCGCCACAATCAGGTAAACCCTGATGGTATTATCAAGCACAACCCGGTCCAGGAATTCATTCATATATCTGTTGTAATGCTGCGCAAATTTACCAATTAACCGGGAGTATCCGTTTACTGGAAATTGTAAATTTCGATCGTGTCATTCTTAAGCGCATACAGCCGGGAGCCTGAAAAATTGAAAGAGCGGCTGCCATACAGTGTTTCAGGCATATCGTATTCCTCCACACGGAAGGTGCGGATGTCATACCGGTAAAGTTTGTTGCCTTTTGAACCAAAGATAAATTTGCCGGCCACTTTGAAATTCTCCCAGCCTGTGATCTGGATACGGTTCTTGAGCGCACCATAGTAATCAAACACAAATACGCCCTGTGCTGAATCGTACAGGTAAACCAGCTGGTCCTGGTCAAAGATTTTCTGCGGCGCGGGCGCCCGGGTAAACAACTGGCGGAAATCGGGTGTTTCGAGCAGGATCTTTCCATCCTCGTCAATCTTTTTCAGTTTGTTCTCCATTTCGTCATAGAGCCAGATCCGGTTATCATACGACTGCCCGATAGCGCGCACCTGAAGTATATCCGTTTTGCGCAGGTCGATACTGTTCCGGATATTGAAAAACCGGTCCAGTACCACGATGGTAGCAAAATCGCGGAAGTACAGCAACACCTTCAGCGGGTTCGACACATCCACCAGTGTGGCCTGCCCGTATTTTTTTACGTCATTGAAAATGGCTGCCGAGTCGCCGTTTGAATTGAGTTTCTTAAGCTGGTTGGAACTATTAAGCAGGTACACATTGTCGAGGTTATCGACAGTAAACGCGCGGATATCACCCGTGATGGTCCGCAGGCGGCCAAAGGTGCTGTCCGACTGGCTCCTGGCAGTAACACCGATCGCTGAAATCAATATGGCCAAAAATAATTTCCTCATTGATTGCGGATTATCCTGGCATCATTGCCGGTGTACGATTGTATGGAGGCTTTGCTTCCGTCGAACGAAGCATAGGTGAAATAGGTGATCCAGTCGCCCAGGTTGATATACCTGCTGCCGCCTTCAAGCCTGAAATCGATCGGCAGGTGACGATGGCCAAAGACAAAATAATCAACCGGTTTTTGTTTCAGCACATCCTTGCAGTAAATAATGAGCCACTCCTTGTCTTCCCCCAGGAATGTTTCCTCACTGGTGCCGGTCTGGGCACGGCTGCTGCGACTCATATAATTGGCAATCCCCATTCCCACCACCGGTGGCAGTATGCCGAATAACCATTTACACACCGGGTTCCTGAATATTTTCTTCAGGCGTTTATAGCCGTGGTCGCCAGGACCCAGTCCGTCCCCATGCCCCACCAGGAATGTTTTCCCGTTGCGGACAAATTCTTTCGGCTCATAGTAAACCGGTATGTTCAGTTCCTGCTGGAAATAATCCCTCATCCACATGTCATGGTTGCCCACAAAAAAGTGCATCGGGATACCGGCATCGGATAACTCGGCCAGTTTGCCCAGCAACCGCACATACCCTTTGGGTACCACCTGCCGGTATTCATACCAGAAGTCGAACATATCACCCACCAGGAAAATTTCAGCTGCCTTGTCTTTGATGCTGTCAAGGAATTGCACCAGCAGTTTTTCGCGTTCAAGACTGCGGGCATGGTCCGGAGCTCCCAGGTGGAAGTCGGACAGGAAGTAGATTTGTTTTGATGTGGTGGCGTTCAGGTTCATTTTCGTGCAGCAATATACTCCAGCAGGTTACCCGATTCAATCTGCGGACGTCCGCTTACATCCCCGTTAAACCAGTAAATCCAGGCCACTTCGGTTCCGCCGGGTATTGCCACCTGCACCAGCTCGCGGCGATACAGCGCCTGCTCGCCCGGCTCCACCAGTACGCCTTCATAGTCGTCCAGCTGCGCCAGGGCATAGCTGAACTCGCTGGTATGGCGGATCCTGTACAATTCGCCATCAATAAAAGTATCGTGGAAATCGGCCGGCACTGCAGCAGGATAATCCCCCATATCGAACAGCAGTCCTTTTACCCTGCCTTCGGAAACAAGGTCAAAATAACGGCTGATGTATTCGTAGGCCGGACTTTTAAATCCGCTCAACAGTGAGCCATAAACAAATAACTGGAAATTACCCGGGTTTGCCATATCCTAAAAGTACGACTAATGAGTTATAAGGTTTCAACCAGCAGCACATACACTTCCTTTGGTCCGTGTACCCCTACTACGAGCGTTTTTTCAATATCTGCTGTCCGGCTGGGACCGGTAGCAAATGTGATGAGCGAGGGAAGACGCTCGCGGTATTTCTCTTTTACCAGCAGCAAGGCATCGCGCACATCATACACCAGCTGGCTGGTGCGGGCTATGCAGATATGGATGGGCGCATACACACTGGTATTGCGTCCGCTTTGCTGGGCCGCGCTCATCACAATGGATCCGGTGCGGGCAACCAGTGCTTCACAACCAGTAATGGATACGTCACAACCCGCCAGGTCATCTTTTACAATCCGTCCCATAAATTCGGGTGGCATGGCCGGCATCAGTTTGTCTTCCAGGCAATACACCTTCTGCCAGTCCATTTTCATCACCAGGCTGTTCAGCTGGAACGCCAGTTCCTGTTCGTTGATGCAATAGATGAACCGTCCCTGGAGTTTGGTAAACTGCTCTGCGAATTCGACTTCCGATTCCTGCGAGGCAGGCTGGAATACCGAATCTGAACCTTCGCTTTTTGGAAAAGGAAGAGGCGTTGATTCACTCAACGCCTTCCTGATTTTTTTTAAAATATTCTCTTTTGATGTCGTGAACATCGTATTGTTTTATGGAAGCGATTTATTGGTCACATCGCTGTCGTATGGAGGCACACCGGCCGATATTTCGCCGTTTGGTACACTGATCTCCGGTGTTGTTTCTTCACTCAACGGTTTCTTTTCTTCGAACGGACGTTTACCGATCAGGCTTTCCACATCACTCTGGAACAATACCTCTTTATCGAGTAATGCTTCTGCCAGTTTAACCACGGCGTCCCTTTTCTCAGAGAGCAGTTCCTTTGTTTTCACATAAGCCTGGTCAATCAGTTTCCTCACTTCCTCATCAATCATCTTCGATGTTTCTTCGGAATATGGTTTGGTAAACTGGTTTTCGGTTTGCGGATCGTAGTAACTGATATTACCGATTTTGTCGTTCATACCATACACGGTTACCATGGCATACGCAATACGGGTAATCTGCTGCAGGTCATTCTGCGCACCGGTAGAAATTTTACCAAAAAAGATTTCTTCACTTGCACGTCCGCCAAGGGTCATGCAGATCTGGTCACTCAGCTGGTCGGTATTGTACAGGTATTGTTCTTTGGGTGTATACTGCGCATAACCCAGCGCTGCCGTTCCCCTTGGAACAATCGTCACCTTCAGCAACGGATAGGCGTGCTCCAGGTACCATCCGCAGATGGCGTGACCTGCTTCGTGATAGGCGATGATTTTTTTCTCATCGGGTGAAATGATCTTGTTCTTCTTTTCGAGTCCACCGATTACGCGGTCAACCGCATCCTGGAAGTCGGCCATATCAACCGCTTCCTTGCCTTTGCGGGCAGCGATCAGCGCAGCTTCATTACATACGTTGGCAATATCCGCACCGGCAAAACCAGGGGTTTGCTCGGCCAGTTTATAAATATTAAGCGCTTCAGAGATCTTGATCGGTTTCAGGTGTACTTTGAAGATGGCTTCCCGCCCTTTTACATCTGGTTTGTCGATTGTGATCTGACGGTCAAAACGACCCGGACGAAGCAGGGCAGTATCGAGTACGTCGGGGCGGTTGGTTGCTGCCAGCACAATGATACCCGTATCGGTACCAAAACCGTCCATTTCAACCAGCAACTGGTTGAGGGTACTCTCGCGCTCATCATTGCTCATCATGACGTTCTTGCCACGGGCACGACCAATTGCATCAATTTCATCGATGAAGATGATACAGGGTGCTTTTTCACGTGCCTGCTTGAACAGGTCACGCACACGACTTGCACCAACCCCTACAAACATTTCAACAAAATCGGAACCACTGAGGCTGAAGAAAGGTACCTGTGCTTCACCTGCCATTGCTTTCGCCAGCAAGGTTTTACCGGTACCCGGAGGACCTACCAGCAGCGCACCTTTCGGGATCTTGCCGCCCAGTGCTGTGTATTTTTTAGGGCTCTTCAGGAAATCGACGATTTCCATCACTTCCACTTTTGCTTCATCGAGACCCGCCACATCGGCGAAGGTGATGTTCACCTTGGTGCCTTTATCGAACAGCGTGGCTTTTGATTTACCGATATTGAAAATACCACCCGGACCGGCGCCTCCGCCGGCGCCTCCACTCATTTTCCTCATCATCAGGATGAAGATGGCCGCAAGCAGCAGGAAGGGCAGGATAAATGAAATGCCCTTACTGAGCCAGTCGCTTTCATTTTCCACCGAACCAATATTCTTGATGGCAGGATTATCTGCATAAAACTTGCGCATATCATCCATGAACGATTCCCCGGAAACGATGGTGAAATGCAGCTGTGGCGTTTCCCCTGTTTTGGAATTTATTTCACGGTCAATAAGGTTCTTGTACTTGGGAAGTGCTTTTGATGTAAGGGTTACCAGTACTTTATTCCGGTTACTGATCACGGTATATTTTTCCACCTCGCCGTTGCGAAGCATTTCCATGAAAGTATCCTGGGGAATATTTTTTGTTCCTGTGGTAAGGCCTCCAAAAAACTGGAAACCGATCAGCACCGCGAAAATGATGGCATAGATCCAGTAGATACTGAACTTCGGACCTTTTTTCTGGCCTGGGTCCTCACCCGGACGGCCGCCTGGACGAATAGGACTTTTGTTTTCCTTTTTATTATAGGATGGTTCCTGCGACATATTTACTATTGCTTGTTCGGGCTATTAAAAATTATTTATCGGGAGATATACTGACCTGAGTTATTCCTTGTGCTCTACTGCGGCGGCGTCACTCCACATTTCTTCCAGCTTGTAGAATTTCCTGTTTTCGCCCAACATTACATGTACGACTACATTAACGTAATCGATCAGCACCCACTGCAGGGTCTGGTAACCTTCATGGTGAAAGGGATTTTCATCACAATCTTCTTTTACCCTGGCTTCGATGTTTTCACCGATGGCCCGGATTTGCGGCTGGTTATCTGCCTCACAGATAATAAAGAAATCCGCTACCGCCTCGTTGATCTTTTTCAGGTCGAGGGAAATGATGTTCATTCCCTTCTTTTCCTGGATGGCGGATATGATTGTTTTGATGATCTTTGAACGCTGTGTCAACCGGGCTGCACTTTTCTTACGGGTAGACAGAGATGCAAGTTGTTCCAATAATCTAAGAATTTTTAGTTTTACGTTTCTGGTTCGGCACTTAAACTTATTTACTTTGCCCAAAAATAGCAATTAATTGCCAGAACGTCCTTCACATACTCCCCTGGGCACGCCATTTATCGAGCTACAGTCGGTAGACAGTACCAACAATTATGCCCTTACCCTGGTTCATGCTGGTTTGGCACAGCCGGGCACCGCTGTTTTTGCTCACCAGCAGGTTGCAGGCAAGGGGCAGCGGGGCAGGAACTGGTCGTCCGAAAAAGGGAAAAGCCTTAGCCTGAGCCTCATCATCGACCCTGCCCCGCTGGACACGACCCGGCAGTTCTGGTTGAGTGCCTGCGTGGCCGTGACTACCTGCGGCATTCTTTCCAGAAAAACAGGGCAGGAATTCTCCATCAAATGGCCGAACGATCTGTACTGGCAGGACAGAAAGGCAGGAGGCATCCTGATCGAATCCATTATTGGTAATGGTCCGTCGGGCAGTGCGACCTGGAAATGGGCAGTAGCGGGCATTGGCATCAATGTAAACCAGTCCTCCTTCCCGGATGAACTCAGCCATGCCGTTTCCATGCTGCAACTGACAGGCCGCAACCTGATCATCACCGACCTGTGCCGTGAGATCTGCCTCGAGCTGGACCAGGCAATCACCACCATGACAGACGAAGGCTTCAGCAAAATATTTCACGATTTTAACAACCTGCTTTATAAAAAGGGGGAAATGGTGCGGCTGAAAAAAGACAACCGGGTGTTTACTGCTTTGCTGAAAGGCGTAAGCGAAACCGGAGAGCTGATTGTGGAACATGGGATCGAATCGCGATATAGCGTAGGGGAAGTGCAGCTGGTGCCGGGACCTGTATCGTGACTGCAGTGCCGCTTCCTCCAAACAACCTGTCATCCTTCAGGATCGGGAGCTGTTCCTCCAGCAACCTGTCATCCTTCAGGATCTGGAGCTGTTGCTCCAAGCAACTTGTCATCCTTCAGGATCTGGAGCTGTTCCTCCAAACAACCAGTTTGTCTCGCTGTTCCGGCATAGGCCGCGAGCGATCCTTATGATTTGTTATTGAACTATGGCCAATCCCGCCAAGGCTCGCCAATTCTGGTTATTTGTTTGAACTTTGCAAGGGATGGAAGTGGATGGACCAATCAGCTTTACGATTGGCGGATCCGGCTGTTATGTGGTTCTTTGACTTCCTTGTCCAACAATCATTTTTGGGTAGTGTTTCATCACTCACGTTTGGCAGTGTTCACCAATCAGTTCGGGGAACTATATCATCCGGTACGTCTGGGCACTGTCCCAACAATCATTTCCCGGCATTTACGGGAACAGCGATCCGATCCCGATTTTTTATTTATTGGTAGGGAGTGAGGCGAGGATCTCTTCTGCGTGGGCCTTGTTTTTCGGGCGACGGAATATTTTCATGATCACGCCCTTTTCGTCCATAACAAAGGTGGTACGGAGCAGTCCCATGTAGGTGCGGCCGTACAATTGTTTTTCATCCCATACCCCGAATTTATCGATGACCTTATGGTCCGGATCGGCGATCAGCCGGAACGGCAGGCCGAATTTCGTTTCGAATTTTTTGTGGCTGGCAGCGTCGTCCGGACTTACACCGATTACTTCAAAGCCTTGCTGTTGCAGCAATGCATAGTTATCGCGCAGGTTGCACGATTCGGTAGTACAGGCAGGTGTATTATCGGCCGGATAAAAAAAGAGGACCAGCTTCTTCCCCTTCAGTGCGGCACTGCTTATTTTATTTCCATCCTGGTCAGTCCCGCTGAAAGCAGGTGCCTTATCGCCCTCATTCAATGTGATCATGGCTTATTTTCCTTTCTTTTTTACCGGCTTTTTCACCGCCGTTTTACCACTACCCTTCGATGTTGTTTTTTTACCGGAAGATTTTTTAGACGCTTTTTTCCGCGCTGGTGGCGGCGTGTAGGCCGAACGCCTGAACCACCAGGTCTTTTCGGTAATATTCCCGGCAAGATCTTCCACCCTTACCATCAGCTGGTGCACGCCATACGGAACTCGTTCATCAAACCGGTAAATCCATGTGCGGCTTTTGTCATTGGTAAACCGGATCCACTTTCCATCAATCTCTGCCCTGAATGCCTTGATGCCTGAAGCATCGGAAGGGGTAAACAACAGCCGCGTGCTACTGCCCAGGTTAATAGTATCCCCCTTGCCGGGCGCGTTCAGCACCGGCGGGGTAAAGTCATAGTACGAAGAAAATGTTCCGAAGTCACTGAACTCTGCCGTAATCCATCCATCTTCCCACACCGCCTTGCGGATATTATCCGACTTGCCGCCCGAACGAAGCACCAGCGTATGTTGTTTCTGCTCATCAGTGAGCTCCAATGCGGGACGGATTCTGACCTGCATCAGCTGGTTTACAGGGATCGATTCATCATTTACCACATACCTTCCGGAAACCGCACCAGCAGCAGCTTTCACGCTGGTGTAATACAGATTGACCGTATCGTAAAGGTTTTCCGGACGCAGTTTCAGTTCAAATCCAGGCCTGGTTATCGTTTGGGATAAACCAGGGACCAGTCGTTCAGCAGGCATGGCAGTGTTTGCAACGCCCCCGACCGATCCGGATCCTATACCCATTTCAGAAAACAATTTATCATCCAGCCTGATCCTGAACCGCAGGGAGCTCAGGTTCTGGTAAGCATCCCGCACTTCAAGAAGCACCTCATGTGTGAGTGTATCGGTAAGCCGCAGTGATCCATCGCCATTCATCTGGTACACACCTGAACGGTCATTGGGCAACCTGTTCAGCAACTGGTATTCAATGCCGCCCTTGTAATGGTTGCGGAAATCAACATGCGAATTATAATAACCCGTTTCGTCATAGCTGATACTGTCGAGCGAAAACCCGGTCAACAGCTGGCCATCCACCCATAGCCTCGTTGAATAGATGCCATCCTGGTTGGCGGAACCACTCAACCGGTCGTATGCCCGCAGGCCAAATCCAATCACGGGCAGCCTGCTGATGATGACGGGTATTTTCGGGATAACATATCCGTCGACCCCGCGAGAAAGCGGGTATGATTGTGGCCGGCCTGTATTATATATGCTCTGTGAGCGGTCGTACAATGCGATCTGTTGGAGTGTCGGTGGCACATTGTCTTTGAGGTCGAACCCGAACAGCAGCGGATTGAGGCATTCATCGGTTTTGGTGGAACGGATTTCAAAATGCACATGCGGTCCCTGCGAACCACCCGTGTTACCACTGTATGAAATAAAGTCGCCCTTCTTAACGGGGAATTGGGAAGGGGCCGGATCCAGTTCCTGCGGCCAGCTTTCCGTTGCATACTGCTGACCGGTTACCCATTCTTCAATAAAAGGGGCAAAGTCATTGAGGTGGCCATACAAGGTGCTGAAGCCGTTAGGGTGGGTGATTACGAGGAAACGGCCAAAGCTTCCGGGCCGGATCCCAATATGTGAAATATATCCATCGGCAGCAGCATATACCCGTTCGTTTTCATGGCCGCCAGTGCGCACATCGAGTCCCATATGCCAGTGGTTTGGCCGCAGCTCACCCATGTTGGCAACAATCTCCGGTCGCAGGTCAACCGGCCAGCGGAAGTATCCCTGCGGATATGGATTAACGAACGATTGCGCGTTGGAAAAAAAGAAGGTAATGCAGAATAGGCTACAAATCAATGGTCTCCTCATCCCTGCAAAAAAAGGGTTTTGGCCTTTGCAAAAAAATAATTTTCTTTTTCCTGATAGCGACTGTGATTCCCTTACTTTTGCGCAATTTGTTTTTTTATTCTGCTGTGTTAAACTCCTAACTGGCAAGTGTTTGCGAGCGATCGTACCCGATCCGGAGTGGTACAGGCGGAATCAACCAGGAAAAAAATGCCAAAAGATTCATCAATTAAGTCCGTTCTGATTATTGGTTCTGGCCCGATCGTTATCGGCCAGGCATGCGAGTTTGATTATTCCGGTACGCAGGCAGCAAGAAGCCTGCGTGAAGAAGGTGTCAAAGTTTATCTTATCAACAGCAATCCTGCCACCATCATGACCGACCCGATGATGGCCGATAAGGTATACCTGCTGCCGCTCACCGTTGAAAGTATTGAACAGATCCTGGAGGAAAATGACATTGATGCGGTACTGCCGACCATGGGTGGACAAACCGCACTCAACCTTGCCAAGGAAGCGGAAGACCTCGGCATCTGGGAAAAATATAACTGCCGCCTCATCGGGGTCGACATCAAGGCCATCGATAAAGCGGAAGACCGCGAAAAATTCCGCCAGTGGATGATCCAGCTCGGTGTGCCGGTGGCTCCCGCAAAAACGGCGAACTCCTTCCTCGAAGGAAAAGAGTTTGCGCAGGAAATCGGATTCCCGCTGGTAATCCGCCCGTCATTTACCCTGGGTGGTACCGGTGGCGGTTTTGTACATGATAAAAATGACCTGGACGAAGCGCTGAACCGCGGACTGCAGGCATCACCCATCCACGAGGTGCTGGTTGAAAAAGCGGTACTCGGCTGGAAGGAGTTTGAACTGGAACTGCTGCGGGATGCGGCAGACAATGTGTGTATCATCTGTACGGTCGAAAACTTTGACCCCATGGGGATCCATACGGGCGACTCCATTACCGTGGCTCCGGCCATGACCCTGAGTGATACCGGCATGCAGCTGATGCGGAACACGGCCATTATGATGATGCGTGACCTCGGCAATTTTGCCGGTGGATGTAACGTACAGTTTTCGATGAGCCCCGATACCGAAGAGATCATCGCTATTGAAATTAACCCACGCGTAAGCCGCTCGTCGGCCCTCGCGTCAAAGGCAACGGGTTATCCCATTGCAAAGATTGCGGCCAAACTCGCTATCGGTTATAACCTCGACGAACTGGAAAACCAGATCACCCAAACCACTTCGGCCTATTTTGAACCGGCACTGGATTATGTGATCGTCAAAATACCCCGTTGGAATTTTGATAAGTTCAAGGGCGCAAATGATACCCTCGGCCTCCAGATGAAAAGTGTGGGAGAGGTAATGGCCATCGGCCGCAGCTTCACCGAAGCCATCCAGAAAGCCTGCCAGAGCCTGGAGAATAACGCCGTGGGACTGGGTTATTACGGAAAAAGTATGATGCATGCTGAAGAGCTGCTCGAATATATCAAGGTGCCGAAATGGGACCGCATCTTCCGCATCAAGGATGCGCTGATGGCGGGTATTTCCGTTGGTACCATTTCCAAAGCAACCAATGGGATCGACCGTTGGTTCCTCAACGAGATCCAGAAAATCTGCATGATCGAAAAAGAGATTGCAAAGTATGATCTGGATAATATGCCGGTTGAACTGTTGCGTGAAGCCAAAGTGAACGGATTCAGTGACGAACAGATCAGCCGGATCCTGGAACACGGGGATGAAGAGGATGTTTACCAGAAACGCAAAGCCGCAGGAATTACCCGCGTGTATAAAATGGTGGATACCTGCGCAGCTGAGTTTGAAGCAAAGACCCCCTATTTCTACTCCACGTTCGAAGAAGGGAATAAATCAGAAAGCATCGTAAGCGACAGGAAAAAAATTATTGTACTTGGTTCGGGACCTAACCGGATCGGCCAGGGTATTGAGTTTGATTATTGCTGTGTACACGGCCTGCTCGCCATCAGGGAGTCGGGTTACGAAGCCATCATGGTTAACTGCAATCCGGAAACCGTATCGACCGATTTTGATATTGCCGACAAACTTTATTTCGAACCCGTATACTGGGAGCACCTGTGGGAGATCATCGAACATGAAAAACCTGAAGGTGTAATTGTGCAGCTGGGTGGGCAGACTGCACTCAAACTGGCCGAAAAGCTGCACGAGCGCGGCATAAAGATCATCGGCACTTCGTATGACAGCATGGATATTGCGGAAGACCGCGGTCGTTTCAGCGACCTGCTGAAAGACCTTGAAATCCCTTACCCGGCCTACGGTACAGCAAATGATGTGGATGAAGCAATAGTGGTTGCGAACAAGGTTTCGTACCCGGTGCTGGTTCGCCCATCATATGTACTCGGCGGCCAGCGTATGCGGATTGTGATCAACGATGACGAAGTGGAAAAGGCGGTAATCAGCCTGCTGAAACATTTACCCGGCAACAAGATCCTGATTGACCATTTCCTTGATCGTTGCCAGGAAGCTGAGGTGGATGCAATTTTCGATGGGGAAAATTTCCACGTAATGGGTGTAATGGAACATATTGAACCGGCAGGCATCCATAGCGGCGACAGTAATGCAGTATTACCCGCATTTAACCTTACACCGCTTGTAGTGCATACCATGGAGGAATATGCAGAAAAGATTGCACGTTCATTAAATATCAAGGGTCTCATCAATATCCAGTTTGCCATCAAGGACAGCAAGGTTTATGTGATCGAGGCAAACCCGCGCGCATCAAGGACTACACCGTTTATTGCAAAAGCCTACCAGATCCCTTATCTCAATATTGCCACCAAGGTGATGCTTGGGGTGAATACACTGAAGGACTTTACATTCGAAAAGAAACTGAAAGGGTTTGCGATTAAGGAACCGGTGTTCAGTTTTAATAAATTCCCGGGGGTAAATAAGGAACTCGGACCAGAGATGAAGTCGACCGGCGAAGCCATCCGTTTTATCAAGGATCTCCGCGACCCCTACTTCCGTCAGTTGTATAAAGACAGGAGTATGTATCTGAGTAAATAGGCCGTCATCCTGAAAGGACCCCGCTCTTCAAGAATGACAAGTCAATACTCATCATCCTGGAAGCATCTAAATAATAATCCCCTAAGTCTGCGATAAAAAACGGACAAGGGGATTTTTTCTTTCCTCTATGCCCCAAAACCACAGCAGCTCAAAACCAATCGGAATTGGCGAGCGCTGGCGGGATAGGCCATAGTAACACAACAAATCATAAGGATAGTCTATGCAAAACGCTCAGGCAAAACAGGAAAGCTAAATCTCGACAATCCCGTTTTTTATCGCATACATCACCAGCCCTACACGGCTATGGACTTTCAGTTTCAGGAACAGCGACTGCCTGTAATCGTCGACCGTACGCGGACTCAGGAACATCTTTTCCGCAATGTCTTTATAGGAAAGTTCCGAGCAGGTCCATCGCAGGAAGTCACGTTCCTTTTCATTGAGCACAACTTCTTTTGCTACCGGTTCCGGATCGTGGTTGAGGCCGCTTACCAGTTTACCCGATACATACTCCGACAGGTAAACATTTTTATTGATCACTGAATCAAAGGCCTGTTTCAGTTCGCCCGGATCCGTGTTTTTCAGAAGGTAACCCTTTGCGCCGAGACGGAACATTTTGATGATGGTCTTCTCGTCGCTCAGCATGGAGAGGACCAGTACTTTTATATGCGGGTAATTTTTGCGCAGCCACTGGGTAATTTCGAAACCGTCCATCTCGGGCATGTTCACATCCACCAGTGCAATATCCGGCACAATATGCTGCTGGATGCTTGCACGGAGTTCCTTCCCGTTGTCAGCTTCAATGACCACCTGGTATCCTTCAAATGTATTGATCAGACTTGCGAGTGCCTTGCGGAGCAGCGTATGATCGTCCGCAATCGCCACCTTGATTTTCTTTGTCCCCTTTGCCATGATTATTCATCTTTCATCGGAAGTTCAATCCTTATAACCGTGCCACTGTTTGTGTCACTCTGGATTGAAAGGTCGGCGCCAATGAGTTTGGCCCTGTTAAAGATACTCTTTAGCCCCACACCGCTGTGGGAATTGGTGGATTGTTTTTTTTCTGCAACGTTGAATCCAACGCCGTTATCAGAGATCTCGAGTATGAACAGGTCTTCGACGTAGGAAAGGTTTACGTCAACATCGGTGGCCTTCGAATGTTTGAGTATGTTATTCAGCGACTCCTGGAACATGCGGAACAGGAAGATGGATTTCTGTTCATTGAAATGCTCTTCGGCCCCTTCCACATGGAAATGGACATCAAGTATACCTGCTTTTTTGAGCGCGTATAATTCGAACCGGATGGAGTCGGATAAACCAACCTGCGTGATGCGGTCCGTATGCAGGCTCTTGGTCAGGTTGGACAGATCGAAGATGGCCTTGTTCAGCACCTCCTTTGAATTCTGCAGCTGGTCAAACGCCGCATGGTCCTTTTCTATGGGGAGCACCGACAGGGTAAGTTTGGCTACGGATAACATCTGTCCGATATTATCGTGCAGTTCCTGGCCCATGGTCTTAAAGGCATTCTCCTGGATTTCAAGCTGCGACCGCAGGGCTTCCCGCTCGTACTTGTCTTTCATCTTCTCCATTTCCACTTCCTGTTTCTGCTGGCGTCGCTGATACAGGAAGAGGATGGTTACTATAAATCCGACCAGCAACAGACCCAGGATGATGCCTATAATGGTGACGAAATATATTTCCGGGGTTTCATGCATAAAAAAGCAATGGTGAACAACGAGTAAAAAAATATATTCAATATAGTCACAATTGATTCAAAGTTCACCACCACCAATCTTGAAATCTTGCTCCAGTAGTTTATATACCCGTACAAAGGGAACGTGCTGCTGTACCAGAACAAAACAGCACTGCAGATCCAGAAATTCGGGTTGGAGATCAGGTTAACGGCCTTCGGGTTGCGGAAAAGTTCCAGGAAAAAATAAATACACTCCGCCACTGCCAGCAGGCAGCCCAGTGAATAGGTCACCGTCAGGAAACCGTCTGTCTGGAACAGGTACATGTTCGCAAGGGATATTATTATGTATCCGGCAATGGTAACCCGGATCAGGTTCTTCACCTTCCGGCTGCTGATCATCCGGCTGATAAGCCATTGGAAATAACAACAACCCAGAATCGAAAACAGGTTATACAGGATCACGTTATGGAAACCGGCCGAGGAGAGATAATTTCCAAGGAACTCCACTCCAAGTGTCAGCAAAAGAAACAGCGGGAACGTTTTCAGGTACGGGAAATCAACATTCCGTGTGCTGTATACCTTCAGGCTGACCAGGATGTTCAGGATGATAAAGTAAATATATGGTGCTTGCGAAGTCATGGATAGCTGGTGAGGCTAATATAATATTATAAAACAAGAAAGCCCCTATACAGGGGCTTCTCGCGAAAAATACAGGGATAGAGGT
This sequence comes from Chitinophagaceae bacterium, assembly GCA_004173255.1. Classification (GTDB taxonomy): domain Bacteria; phylum Bacteroidota; class Bacteroidia; order Chitinophagales; family Chitinophagaceae; genus JBEVJC01. Next base: position 22,710 of record SDZZ01000027.1, read on the forward strand.
CAGATGGCCAGTGCCTTGTCGGTCACATTAATTTCCATGTCTTCAAATCCCCCACCGTTTTCAATGCAGAACGGAGGGCAGAGTTTTCCGATATTATAAGCAACGATATTGGTATCCTTGCCATTGTTTACGTACAGGTCTTTGTTAACGATCATACCATCGGTTTCCTTCAGTTTGGTGGCTACCATTACGATAGTCTGACGGCCGGCATACAATGGATTCGGTGCGTTCACGTGGCTGTATGCACCAAAGTACATCCTCACGCCATCACCACCTTCAGCCTTCGCGGTTGCAAGGAATTGTTCCAGTTCTTCCAGGCTGTACCAAACGCTGAGAGAGTCTTCCTTCCCAAGTTTTTTGGAGTTGTCCAGCCACCTTTCCGTCTTGTAATTAGATTTAAGGGTGTCTACATGCGCTGTGTCTACGAATTTTCCTGCTTTTGCTGCTTTTGCTTGTACTTGTTTCATTGCCTTAGTTTTTATGATGAATGTTTAACCTGACATGAAACTATCAAAGAAAGGGTTCGGTAATAATATATAAGAATTATATAATCAAGTTATTATAAATTAGATATATTTATATAGTGTGGATTACCAAGCGATAAACACAAAAATCATGGCAAAAATCCATGAAATTGCTGACTAAAACCGTGAAAAATATTGTTGAGGTGACCGGGTAAAATGCCCGGGATTTACCGGGTAAAATGTTGAGTTTGCCGAGGGTGTCGTTTCTGGAGGCAAAACCGGGCCCGGAAAATTCCGGGGGACTGGCTGCAAACTGGTCTTGAAATTGCTCAGGTAACAATTATGAACACACAAGTCAACTCAATTATTACCAGCCTGGAGGAGACCCTTCACGGCGATCCCTGGTATGGCAAATCTGTGTATGCCATTTTAGAGGGTATCAATCCGAGTGTAACAAATGTAGCGACTGCACAGCATCCACACACCGCACTGGATCTCATTTACCATATGCTTACCTGGTCTTCCTTCACCCTGGACCGGATCAATGGTGAAAAAATAAACGATATGCAGAAATTCGACACCCTCGACTGGAGGGAAATCGATCCGCAGATTCACGGATGGGAAGAAGCAGTAACCGGATTCAAAGACGCCAATACAAAAATTATTGAAGCCCTGCAAGCCAGGCCCGACGCGTGGTTGAAGGAAAAGGTGGATTATCGCGAATATGATTTCCACACACTCCTTACCGGTATTATCCAGCACCATATTTATCACGCTGCACAGATAAACTTTATCGGAAAGGCGCTGACTACGGGTTAAATACCCTCATCCACTGAGGGTTTACACCTTGTTTCCCTCCCCCGCGACTTTACCTTCAACCATGTCGCAGGTCATCATCCCGTTCTGGAAAAAAGCACCTTTCTTCCGCTTACTGTTACCACTTGTAACCGGCATCCTCGCTGCATGGTATTTGCAGCCGGCAATCCTGGCCATTCAACTGACCGCCGCAGGCTGCTGCCTCGTTATCTGTTGCATCCATGTTGCCAGCCCCGGCATCAGGTACCGGTTTCGATTCATCGTTGCGCCGCTGGTGTTCCTGCTGGTAGGTACGGCGGGCGCCATGCTTGTTTATAAAAAAGATGTGCGGCAACAACCTGGGTGGATCGGCAATTTCCCCCCGGACCAGCAACTGTATTGCCTGCGGTTGCTGGAGCCACCGGTTGAAAAAACAAACTCAGTCAAATGCCTGACAGAAGCTGAATGGATGATGAAAGGCAGTGGTTCCGGTGAGTACACAACGGATGCAGAGCGGGTGGTGATAGGCAGTGGTTCTGGTAACCACACAACAGGATTTGACCAGCGTATAAAGAAAATCACCACATCGGCTGCAACGACCAACAGCACCAGGGTAACTATCAAAGGTGGCGTTTACCTGTACCTGGAAAAAGACAGTTCCCTTTTGAAATTACCGCGCGGAACGAGAATCCTGCTGAGCAAAAAACTTTCGCCTGTGCTACCAACCGGCAACCCGCAGGCCTTTGATTACCGGCAATACTCGTTGTTCCAGGGAATTACCCACCAGGTTTACCTCCGGAAAAATGAATACCACCTGCTGAAAGCAACAGACCGCGGTATACTCAATGGATTTTTCCCCTGGCTGCAGCAATCAGTGCTGTCAACCATCCGGAAATATATTCCCGGAAAAAAAGAATCAGGACTAGCCGAAGCATTGCTGATCGGGTATAAACAAGACCTGGACCCGGACCTGGTGTCGGCTTACACCAACACCGGACTGGCCCACGTGATTGCCATTTCAGGTATGCACCTGGCACTAATCTACTGGTTGCTGATGTTACTGTTCCGGCGATTGGAAAAAAAGAAGGGATTCCGCTATCTGGCCCCGCTGTGCACCATTGCAGGTCTCTGGATCTTTACTTTGCTGGCCGGTGCCCAGCCCTCTGTATTACGTGCCGCGGTTATGTTCAGCTGTATTGTTGCCGGGAAAGCCTTATCCAGAAACCATTCCATCTATAATTCACTCGCGGCATCAGCATTCCTGCTTCTTTGTTTCAATCCGTTCTGGTTATGGGACCTTGGTTTCCTCTTATCCTATGCGGCCGTACTGAGCCTGCTTGTATTTATGAACCGGATTTACCGGTGTTTATTCTTTGCAAACAAACTGGTCGACCTGCTGTGGCAATCCGTTGCCGTAAGTATCGCTGCTCAGGTACTTACGTTACCGCTGGCCATCTTCAGCTTCCACCAGTTCCCGAACTATTTTATACTGAGCAACCTCATTGCTGTACCGGTATCAACACTGGTGCTCTTCGGCGAAATAATCCTATGCCTGTGTTCATTTGCCGTGCCAGTGGCGACCTACCTCGGCATCGCCATTTCAACCACACTGACAGTCCTCAACCAGGTGATTGAACACATTGCAAAACTTCCCTTTGCCACACTCGATGCACTGAGTATTACAGTGCTGCAAGCAATCCTCCTTTACGGACTCATAGCATCAGTTTATGCCTGGTTAACCGGGAATAAAAAGTGGGCACTGCACCTGTCACTTGCCTTGACCCTGCTTTTTATGGGTCTGAGGGCCTGGTCATTTTATGCCGCTTCCAGCCAGCAATACCTGCTGGTTTATAACGTACCGAAAAAAACCGCGATCGACTTAGTGGAGGGCAGGCACTGCTTCTTTACAGGTGACCCACCATCGCCGCAGGAATATAATTTCCACATAAGCCCACACCGGATCTATGCGAGGATCACCGGCGTTGGACAAGGGCAGACATCCAGCCCAACGGAAAAAGGTGAAAGCAGCCCGGTGCGGTTGACAATCAATGGCAGCTGCCGCATACTATGGTTTCGCACCAGCCCAACCATTTCCCCCGATCTTTTGCGGGCTGGCAGCCCGGTGGCACAACCAGGGACCTCTCCGCAAGGAACCGGCTACCGGGTGGCTGACAGCATGGGTGCTGACCGCCAAGCTACGGATCGCCAGGGTGCTGACCGCTATGGTGCTGACAGACTGGATGCTGACCGCCATGCTACCGACCATCGTGATACTGACCGCAAAGCTGCAAACAGCCCTACCGACCGCCCGAAGCTGGACCTGCTGATCCTCAGCCGCCAGTCAATCGGTGCCCTGGCAGCAATATGCAGGGCATTCCTGGTAAACAGGGTAGTGCTGGATGCTACTGTCCCGGATTATGCAGCAGCAGCGACCGAACAGGAATGCCTGCGGATGGGCATTCCGTGCCATGCAGTATCAATGTCGGGTTCGTTCCGTTTTCCTGGCGGTTAAGCCGTTCGCTCATTTTTCCGGCAGTTTTATGGTGAAGCCCCCGCAC
>SDZZ01000346.1 GCA_004173255.1 Chitinophagaceae bacterium
ATAAACGGCTCGCTCATGCTGATCCCGCCTGCTTCAGCCATTTCATCCATTTTGCCCAGCATCTTGTTCACCTCTGCCTTGCGCAATGCGATCGGATTTTCTTTTCCAAGGAAGTGGATTACGCTATTGGTATTCTTGATGGTGTCGCGGAGGTCGTCATTCAGTTTGCCTTCAGTAACCTCGATCATCACATAACCCGGATAGTAGTTACGCTCACGCATCACTTTTTTCCCATTGGCTACCTTGTATACTTTTTCAACCGGAAGGAAAACCTGTTTTACCACTTCGGTCCATCCGCCGCGGGAGATTTCCTTATCCAGGTACTCCTTCACCTTCCGCTCCTTGCCACTCACCACTCGAAGGACGAACCATTTGGTCTCCTGCTGCTGTACGTTATCGGTATTACTAGTTGCTTCCATGGGTGCTTAAAAAAATAAGTTGTAAACGAATTTTAACCCGTTTTGTATGAGTACATCAAGGCCCCAAACGATACCGGTGATCACCAGCGTAGAAACCAGCACAATCATGGTTGATTGTTGCAGCTGGTTCCAGTTTGGCCAGGTCACCTTCTCGGTCAGCTCCGTGTATGATTCGCTGAAGTAAGTTGAAATTTTGTTCATTGTTGTCTTGTTAACTACGCACGGGCACTAGGATTCGAACCCAGATCAAAGGTTTTGGAGACCCGTATGCTACCGTTGCACCATGCCCGTAAATGGTTTGTGCAGCTCGGCACAAACCGCTATAAAATAAGAACTTTTTTTAACAACAAGGTACTTAAGCTTGCAGCATAAGTACCTTGAATGTTATGTAGACTTTATCTAAAACCCTGTTAACCAGGGCATCAGGTCTTACTTGAGAATTTCAGTAACCTGTCCGGCACCTACTGTACGTCCACCTTCGCGGATCGCGAATTTCAAACCTTTCTCCATCGCAATTGGCTGGATCAGTTTTACTTTCAGTGAGGTGTTATCACCAGGCATAACCATTTCAGTTCCTTCGTTCAGTTCAACTTCACCGGTTACGTCAGTTGTACGGAAATAGAACTGAGGGCGATATTTCTGGAAGAATGGAGTGTGACGTCCACCTTCGTCTTTCGACAGTACATAGATTTCGCAACGGAATTCAGTGTGCGGGGTGATAGAACCTGGTTTGCAAATAACCATACCACGACGGATCTGGGTCTTTTCAATACCACGGAGCAGCAGACCTGCGTTGTCACCAGCTTCACCTTCATCGAGGAGCTTACGGAACATTTCAACACCTGTACATACAGAGTTGAGTGGAGTGTCGATGAGACCAACGATCTCAACTGCTTCACCAACTTTGATACGTCCGCGTTCGATACGACCGGTAGCAACAGTACCACGACCGGTGATAGAGAATACGTCCTCTACAGACATCAGGAATGGAAGATCAACCGGGCGCGGAGGCAGCGGGATGTAAGAATCCACAGCATCCATCAGCTCCTGGATTGCACCGATCCATTTTGGATCACCTGCAAGGGCACCTGTAGCTGAACCTTTGATGATTGGAGTGTTGTCACCGTCAAAACCACGTTTTGTCAGCTCATCACGGATTTCCATTTCAACAAGGTCAAGCAGTTCAGGGTCATCAACAAGGTCAACCTTGTTCATGAATACAACCATGCTTGGTACACCTACCTGGCGGGCCAGGAGGATGTGTTCCTTTGTTTGTGGCATCGGTCCGTCAGTAGCAGCAACTACCAGGATCGCTCCGTCCATCTGCGCAGCACCAGTGATCATGTTCTTCACATAGTCAGCGTGACCAGGACAGTCAACGTGAGCATAGTGACGGGTAGCCGTCTGATACTCAACGTGAGCCGTATTGATCGTGATACCCCTTTCCTTTTCTTCAGGAGCACCGTCAATTTCATCATATTTTTTTGCTGTCGCCAGGCCTTTTTTAGAAAGGATTTCTGTGATAGCGGCAGTCAACGTGGTCTTACCATGGTCAACGTGACCAATCGTACCAATGTTTACGTGGGGTTTCTCCCTCTTAAAGGTCTCTTTTGACATTGTTATGTGTTTTTAAAGTTGTTTATAAGTATCTGATTTGAAAAATTGATCCGTTGTTATTTGAACCCCTCATCTTTCTTGTCTTACAGTTGTAACCCACTTATTCAAATTCCAAGTTCACGATTTTTCAAGCCGTCAAGAGCCGTTAGTGAGAATCGAACTCACGACCTCTTCCCTACCAAGGAAGTGCTCTACCACTGAGCTACAACGGCGTAGTTCAGTGAGCAGAACCTGGCCGGTCGACCCGATCCGGTGCAGCCTGTAAAACTGCTGACCATAAAGGCTGCCTACTGAAAAATGAGCGGGAGACGAGGCTCGAACTCGCCACCTATAGCTTGGAAGGCTATCGCTCTACCAAATGAGCTACTCCCGCAATCGAAACGTGATGGTGAAATAAAATTTCCGATCACCTGTCTGTAAAAGAACTTAAAGCAAACCACGGTTAGCTGGTTTGCTTTGTAAAAAATCGTGGGCAGAGAAGGATTCGAACCTCCGTACACTTGCGTGAACAGATTTACAGTCTGTCGCCTTTAACCACTCGGCCATCTACCCAAAATGATCCAGTCACCCGAAAGAGGCGGCAAGATAACTCTTTACCGCTAACATTCCGAACGATCTCTGAAAGAGCCGAAGAAGGGAGTCGAACCCCCGACCTACTGATTACAAATCAGTTGCTCTACCAACTGAGCTACTTCGGCATTTTTGAACAAAGAACTACCCCCATTTTTGGGAAGGCAAAGGTAAGGGAATTTGATAATTGCAAAAACTTTACAAAAGGATTTTTTTACTTGTTTTCAGTTAGTTGCGGGGCGGCTGCCAGAATACCCGCCAGATCAGGGTTTGGGCCGGTTACCCCGGTACGGCAACAACGCATCCCGGTGCAATCCGGGCAAAAAAAATCCCGGGTCAGTGGTTGCTGGGAACCTGCTGACCCGGGATAATGACCCGGTTTACCGGGAAAGTTAGTTTAAGCGGCCTGCTTTTGTTTTTTCCGCTTGATCTGGTTAACGATCGAATCCAGGGCGGCATCGAACGAACCTTCAAATGATTTGCTGGTAGATTTTACAAAAAACTCCTGTCGGGGAACATGGATCCTGATCTCGGCTATTTTGTCTTTGATCGTATGAACTACATTGTCTAGTTTGAGGAACACACTGACTTTGATAATGCGGTCGTGGAAAGTATTAAGCTTTTCCAGTTTGCGGTTAACGTACTCGATTAACGCGCTGTCCGCATCGAATCGAACTGTCTGAATGTTTACGTTCATAATCATTTTTTTTCTTGTGAAATAATATTGTAAAGAACTGCTTAACGGGGTGAAGGTGTGGAGCTTCCCCCTTGCTATGAAGTTAACGATAAAGCCTTTTGACAGCAAGGATTTAGTGTCATTTTCTTGGAAGGAAAACACCTAATTATCCCCGTATTTTTCCGGCGCAGATTGATGTTCTGACAATGATTTGATGCCAACCGGTTTCTTGCCCTTCCCCGCCATCCAAAACCTTGTTGTGTGGATCCGCCCGGCATTTCCGGTCAGGCCTTCGGGTGGGCTTTCCGGTGTATGTCTTTCAGTTTATCGATCGTATTGTGGGTATATACCTGCGTGGCAGCAAGGCTGGAATGGCCCAGCAGTTCTTTTACGGCGTTCAGGTCGGCCCCATTATTCATCAGGTGGGTGGCGAAGGTGTGACGAAGCACGTGGGGGCTTTTTTTATCGAGGGTGCCGGCAGTTTCCAGGTGGGCGCGCACCAGCAGGTAGGCATATTTCGGATACAGCTTCTTCCCCTTCTCCGTTACCAGCAGGTACTCGGTGGCATTTTCAAATTCTTTTCTTTTCAGCTGCTGGTAGGCGGCGAGGTCCCTCAGCAGGTCCGCGCTGACCGGGATGATCCGTTCTTTGCTCCCTTTACCCAGCACCTTGATGTGGCCACGGGCAGCATCGACCTGGTTTTCCTTCAGGCCGATCAGTTCGCTGAGTCGCATCCCGGTTGAATAAAACAGCAGGATGATCAGTTTGCCATTCAGCGATTTCCAGTCTTCCGATACGGTTGATACCGTTTTCATCAGCACCTCGGTCTCCGATTCCTTTACAAAAACCGGCAGGCGTTTTTTAACCTTGGGTGAAATGATATTGGCCGTGGGCGAACTGGTAATGGCCCCCCTTTTCAGGTGGTATTTAAAAAAGGACTTCAGGCTGGAAATTTTACGGTTGATCGATTTTGAACTGAGGCCGCCCTCCTTCAGCCCGGCCAGCCAGGAACGGATCATCGGGTAAGTAATCGCCTCCACTGGCGTGGGGCCATAGGTTATTTCCATAAAGTCAAAGAAATCGCGCAGGTCACCCTCGTAGGAGATGAGGGTGTGGACCGAATACCGTTTTTCAAATTTGAGGTAGTCGAGAAAGGAAGCGGTCACAGCATGCTGGGGTATAGACATAAAAATAGCTACAAAGTTAAGGAACTTTGCAGCTAGCTATAAGTTGAAGGAAAACCGGGAATTACTTCTCGATTTTGCCGATCGCAATATTCTGTTTGTAGACTGCTTTCAGCACTTCGCCACGACGACGTACTGACGGCTTAATGAAAGCCTGACGCTCACGCAGTTGCAATAAAACCTTCGATTTTTCGAATTTTTTCTTGTACTTCTTCAGCGCCTTGTCAATGTTTTCGCAATCTTTTGAATCTATAATAAGCATAATTATGATACCCCCTCTGGTATGTTTTAGGACGGCAAAGATAATGGGAAAACATGAAAAAATCAAACGTTGGCGAATAGATTTGGAAAATGCACGTACTCCCCTTCCCTGGCATCCCCAAATGGATTTGGAAAATGGGATTCCCCCCGTGAAATTTGCAGCATGTTTACAGGAATTATCGAAAGTCTGGGTACAGTTACGGAGGTAACCAGCAATGGCAGTAATAAAACTTTCTGGATCAGTTCGCCGCTCTCCACTTCGTTTAAAAT
>SDZZ01000347.1 GCA_004173255.1 Chitinophagaceae bacterium
GCTCTATAGTTACGAAGAGCGGAATTCGGTGGTGACCCGGCAATACTCGGCGGCATACACCATTGCCTATGATGCGTCCATGCGAGGCATGGTCGAACGCCGGATGCGGGCATCCGTCTTTTCGGTGGCCAGTTTCTGGTACACCGCCTGGGTCAATGCCGGCCAGCCCGATCTGGGCAAACTGGTCAACAACGACTTCACTGCCGAGGACCTGCGTGATTTCGAAACCCTCAACCGGGCCTGGAAAAATGCCGGTGATCCGGGTGATCATTAAGGAAGTACAGGGGTCCAGATTTTCCTACATTTGCATCCTCTGTAACCGATCATTAAAAAACCACGAACGAAGTGATCCATAATTTCAACCCAGGTCCCTCCATTTTACCCAAAGAGGTTTTCGAAGAAGCAAGCCGCGCCGTCCTGAACTTTAACGATTCCGGGTTATCGATCCTGGAAATCGGTCACCGCACGCCGGCCTTCCAGTCGGTAATGGACGAAGCACGCCAGCTGGTGAAGGAACTGATGAAACTGGATAACGATCACGAGGTATTATTCCTGCATGGTGGCGCATCCACCCAGTTTATGCAGGTGCCCATGAACCTGCTGAGTGAAAATGAAATGGCGGCTTACACCGACACCGATATCTGGGGATCAAAGGCTATCAAGGAAGCCAAGATCTTCGGCCATGTGGAAACAGTGGCCAGCAGCAAGGAAAAAAATTATACCTACCTGCCAAAAGGTTTCCATGTGCCGGCAACTTCCAAATACCTGCACATTACTACCAATAATACCATATACGGTACGCAGTGGCGCGATCTCGATCCTTTTTATGCTTACGGTGTGCCATTGGTGGCCGATATGAGCAGCGACATCCTGAGCCGCGAAATCGACTTTAATAAATTCAGTTTCATTTATGCAGGCGCCCAGAAAAATGTCGGCGCAGCCGGCGTAAACCTGGTGGTGGTCGACAAAAAAGTGCTCGGTACCATTGACCGCAAAATCCCGACCATCATGGATTACAGGCTGCACATCGAAAATGGCTCCATGATGAACACCCCTCCTGTTTTTGCCGTGTTCGTTTGTATGCTTACGCTGCGCTGGGTAAAAAATAACGGTGGTGTGGCGGCAATCGAAAAGCTCAACGAAGCAAAAGCAAAACTCCTTTATGACACGCTGGATGCGCTTCCTCTTTATAAAGGAACTGTGCAACGGGAAGACCGCAGCCACATGAATGCAGTTTTCGTAATGGACAACCCGGAGATTGAAAAAGAATTTCTCGACCTCTGCAAAAAGGAAGGCATGTATGGAGTGAAAGGCTACCGCACCGTCGGTGGCTTCCGTATTTCCATGTACAACGCACTGAAAATCGACAGCGTCATTGCGCTGACCGACCTCATGAAACATTTTGCCCAAACCAAAGGATAACGAACCAACACAAAGTCAATGGCTATTATTAACCCATTCAAGGCCCTTCGCCCAAACCCGCAACAGGCCGCTGCTGTAGCTTCCCGCCCGTATGACGTGCTCAACCGCCAGGAGGCAATCGCCGAAGCAAAAGGAAACCCGCTTTCCTTCCTCCACATTACCAAGGCCGAGATTGACCTGGCCGATAACGTGGACCTGCACAGCCCGGAAGTATATGAAAAAGCCAAGTCAAACCTGGAACAGTTTATCGCTGATAATATCCTCTTCACCGAAACCCGCGATTGCTACTACATCTATAAACTGGTGATGGATGGTCGCAGCCAGACCGGCCTTGTCTGCGTATCGGCAGTGGATGATTACTTCAATGACGTGATCAAAAAGCACGAGTACACCCGTCCGGAAAAAGAAAAGGACCGCATTGACCATATGAAAACCATCCTTGCGCAGACTGGGAATGTATTCATGGCCTATAACAATGTGCCGGAACTGGACCAACTGATCGATGCATGGAAAGCCGAACATAACCCGCTGTATGATTTCGTGGCCGACGACGGCATCGGTCATACCATCTGGTCGGTCAATGAATCACAGATGGTGGAAACCATCACCACGCTGTTTGCCGAAAAAGTACCAGCTACCTATATTGCCGACGGACACCACCGGGCAGCGTCTGCTGCAAAAGTGAGTAAGTCACTTCCCGGAAGTGACGAAGCCCGCTACTTCCTGACAACCATATTCCCGGCAAGCGAACTGGCCATCCTCGATTATAACCGCGTGGTCAAAGACCTGAACGGTCACAAACCCGAAAGCCTGATTGCTGCCCTGCAGGAAGACTTTACCATTACCCTTAGCCCCGAGCCCGTTAAACCGGCCAGGTTACACGAATTCGGCATGTATTTGGATAAACAGTGGTACATTTTAACCTCAAGACCAAACACTTACAGCACAGATCCGGTGGGCGTGCTGGATGTGTCGATCCTTTCGCAGAACGTGCTGGATAAGCTGCTGGGCATAAAAGACCAGCGGACCGACTCCCGGATTGATTTTGTGGGTGGTATACGCGGACTGCAGGAACTGGTCAAAAGGGTTGACAGCGGCGAAATGAAAATCGCTTTCAGTTTTTACCCGGTAACCATCCGCCAGCTTTTCGATATCGCCGATAGTGGTAACGTTATGCCGCCAAAAAGTACCTGGTTTGAACCAAAACTCCGCGACGGCCTGCTCACCCATGTGATCGGCTGACATGCAACCTACCGGCCTGAAGTTCTATCTGGAAAAGACGAACCTTACGTGTTAACTTAATTAGTGATTATGAAGTTATTTTTTGCGCTCTTCACCGCCCTTACCCTTTCAACGGCTGTCATTGCCCAGCCAGGCACGGAGAAGACACCCCTCGAAACCGCCCGTGGGTTTATGCGGACCGGTGATTTTGATAATGCGATCCTCATCCTGAAACGAGCCATCCAGTCGGACCCCAATAATATAGACATCCAGAAAGACCTGGTGATGAGTTACTACTACAAACGGGACTATGCAAATGCACTCGAAGGTGCAAAGGCCCTGCTGGACCGTGATGACGCCGACGTAGTAAGTTACCAGATCGGGGGCAACGTATACAAGGCACTGGAACAGGTGAAGGAAGCCGACAAGATGTACAGGAAAGGCCTGAAGAAATTCCCGCAAAGCGGACCCCTGTACAGCGAATACGGTGAAATGCTGTGGTCATCAAAAAATTATTCGGCCATCGATTACTGGGAAAAAGGGATCCAGGTAGATCCATCCTATAGCGGCAACTACTACAACGCGGCCCTCTATTATTTCTATACAAAGGAAAAAGTATGGAACCTGATCTACGGGGAGATCTTCGTCAACATGGAAAGCCTCTCCACCCGTGGAACAGCCATGAAGGAACTGCTGCTGAAAGGTTACAAGGAAAAATTGTTCGAAGATATTGACCTGATGAAAGGCCAGGAAAAAAATAAAAGTGATTTTGCCCGCGCCTTCCTCGCCACCATGGCCAAACAGAACCTCATGCTGTCCAAAGGAGTGAATGTGGAAACGCTGACCGCCATCCGCACCAAATTCCTGCTGGAATGGTACAAGGAGAACGCAGCGAAATTTCCTTTCCGCCTGTTCGACGAACAACGTCTGCTGCTGCGTGAAGGCCTGTTCGAAGCATACAACCAATGGTTATTCGGAGCCGCAGAAAACCTGGCAGCCTACGACAGCTGGACAAAAACCCACGCCGAGCAATACGAAAAGCTCGATAAGTTCTTCCGCAACCGGGTTTTTAAAATGCCGGCCGGACAGTACTACCAGAAGTAAACTGTTACAAAAATTTTAAGCTTTGCCCTCCTCAGCCGTAAGACAGGTGGGCAAAGCTTTTTTTTGTTTTGATTTTTGACTAATTTGACCGCGCACAACCGGGTGCTCTCATGTTTAAACAAGGCTTTGCGATATGGAATTTCCCAAACACCGATTATTTGATTCTGTCCGCCTCCAGCTGGAAAAGTTTCCCAAATCAGACATGCTCAACGCAAAAGTCAATGGAAGCTGGCAGGGATACTCCACACAGGAAGCAGACAGCCTTGTTACCCGTTATTCAAACGGACTGCTGCAGAAAGGCGTAAGCGCAAACGATTTTACTGCCGAAGGCAGCGATAAAATTGCGATCATCAGCCAGAACCGGCCCGAGTGGGTTTTTACCGACCTGGCAGTGCAGCAACTTGGTGCCATACTGGTACCCATCTACCCGACTACCAACCCCATCGAGATGGAGTTTATCCTGAACGATGCAAAAGCAAAAATCATTTTCGTTGCCGATGCCGCACTGCTTGAAAAAGTAAAGGCAATCCTGCCCAACGTACCATCGCTGCAGCTGGTTTATACGTTCGACCGCATCGAAGGATCAATGCACTACAGCGAACTGCTGGTTGAACCCTCACCGGAATCAACACAGATCCTGAAAACCATCAAAGATTCCGTTCCCAATACACATACCGCCACTATCATTTATACCTCGGGTACCACGGGCACTCCCAAGGGGGTGATGCTGAGCCATGCCAACATCGTGAGCAATATCTTTTTTGCCCGGCAGAGTTTTCCCTTTCCCGATGCACCGCAACAGAAGGCCCTGAGTTTCCTGCCCCTGAACCATATTTTCGAGAAGATGATCACGTACCTGTATCTCTTCAGTGGTATCAGTATTTATTACGCGGAAAGCCTCGAAACAATCGCAGATAACCTGCGCGAAGTAAAACCGGATGGGTTCACCACCGTGCCACGCCTGCTCGAGAAGGTGTATGAACGCATCATGAGCAAGGGTAATGAACAGAAAGGTATCAAACGGAAATTATTCTTCTGGAGTGTTGGTCTCGGCCTGAAATACGCAACCACCGGTAAGTCCGCCTTCTATAAAATGCAGCTGGCCATTGCCCGCAAACTCGTGTTCAGCAAATGGCGCGAAGCACTGGGCGGTAATATCAGCTTTATCGTTACCGGGGGCGCTGCCGCATCGGAAAAATTATTACGCATTTTCACTGCCGCCGGCATACCGGTCTATGAAGGATACGGAC
>SDZZ01000893.1 GCA_004173255.1 Chitinophagaceae bacterium
ATTGCCGGGGGCCAAACTGGCTAAGCAAATAACAGACGAGAAGGAATCCAAAAGTTATTTGCAAAGGTGATCGCCTGACCAGCACTGAACGTTACGGTAAATGGGCATGAGCCGGCGATTGATTGAAACAATAGCCACATTCATCAGAGCCCTCTAACGCCAGAACAAAATTTAAACAAAATAATTTCCATGATGACAAGAATCCTTTCGTTATTTCTCCTGCTCCAGTTTTCTTTCTCCGTCAATGCCCAGCAAAAATGGACAGCCACCCGTGCCAATGAATGGTATGGGAAACAGGGCTGGCTCCGTGGCTGTAATTTCCAGCCGAGTACGGCAATCAACCAGCTGGAGATGTTCCAGCCGGCAACATTCGATACCGCAACGCTGGATCGCGAACTTGGCCTCGCCGGGAAAACCGGTTTTAATGTAATGCGTGTTTTCCTTCACCACCTGTTATGGACTGCCGATAAGGAAGGGTTCAAAAAAAGGATAAATCAATACCTGGATATTTCCACCCGGCACGGAATCAAAACCATGTTCGTATTTTTTGATGATTGCTGGAATGATACAGCGTGGGTGGGAACACAACCATCTCCCAAAGTGGGCGTTCACAACTCAGGCTGGGTAAGGGATCCGGGTACCATGATCCTGCGCAGTCCGGATACACTGAAAGTACTGGAACAGTATGTTACCGATGTAGTAAAAACCTTCGGAAAAGATAACAGGATCCTGTGCTGGGACCTGTACAATGAACCGGGCAACAACAGCCAGTTCAATAACAGCCTGCCCCTGGTTGAAGCGGTATTCAAATGGGCACGTGCCGCCGCGCCAACGCAACCGCTTACCTGTGGGGTATGGAATAATGGTCCGAAGTATGCAGACCTCAACAAACTCCAGTTTGAACAATCTGATATCATTACCTATCATAACTATTCCTACATCGAAGACCACCAGAAAGCAATTGACAGCCTGAAGAAATTCGGACGTCCCGTAATCTGTACCGAATACATGGCAAGGAG
>SDZZ01000348.1 GCA_004173255.1 Chitinophagaceae bacterium
TGGGAAAGCCTGGCTTCCTGGGTTACATCCACGATATCCACTTTACGGTTGGGCTCATGGATGCGTTCCCTGAACCCGCCGATCAGCTGGTCGATCTGCTTTTGCTGGTTGTCTTTGTCAGCCTGCATCTTTACACCACTGCTGATGACTGTATAGATCCGGTCCGAGGGTATGCCATATACTGTCATTGCGGTATTGAACAATCCTGCCAGTCCATCAAGTGTGGCCACTGAGCTCTGGGAAGAAAAACTGATGAAGTCTGTATTGACCGAGGTATCCTTTACAACGCTGAATGATTTTTTATTCATCTCTACCACGCTCATCTTAACGCCCTTCGAGCCCACCTCGATACCGGCAAAGACGTTGCTGGCGTTGAAATGGATTCGGGTGGCATATTGGGAATGAATAGTGGTCAGCGACAAACACAGGAACAAGGGCAGCATCCTGCGGATAAGGCTTGGGGTGGTGTACATAGCAGTAGTTTTAACAGTAGCTAAAACTAAGCAAATGCACTACAGGTCTGGCATCCGACCTCTACCAGACGACGAAATGTGCAAAAAATGTGGTTAAGCGCGGTTATTTCCGTTTGTAGAAACTGAGCAGCTGGTCGCCCTGCAGCGGCATTTCAGGCACGGTAAAAAAACCCTTGTTATCTGCGGCAAAACAGAGGGATTCCCCCTGCAGTTCCAGCTGGTAGCCCAGCATGACCGGTGTTTTAAGCAAAGCCTGCGTAAACGTTTCGCCTGTTTTCCGTTTATAATAGTAAATGGCCATGTATGTTTTTACCAGTATTTCCGATCCATCCTGGGTGGCAGTAGCACCCACCACCGTGTTGTAGGGTAGTTCCCCCACCATCTCGGCAGCGCCATTATCCGCATAAGGAAAACGGATCCGGTAGATCTTTGACTTGGTATCTTTTTTGGAAAATACAAAAATATCCATCGTGGCAGGGTCCACTACAAATGCTTCGGCATCCCTTGGGCCATCGGGATATGTAAACTGGATTTTTGTAAATGATTTGACGGTATCGGTGGTTGCTGACGGTTCGGCAAAACGGTAAATGACTGCCTGCTGGGCAACTGCGTTGTTATTGCCGATATCGGCAATGTAAAGGTCGGCCCCGTTTTTTGAAGGATCGCGCATCAGGATCATTTCTTCCCAATCGCGGTTGGTGATGCCTTTCAGGAATACTTTTTTTACCAGTGTGCCGGATGTGCTGACCAGGTTCAGTTCGGTCGGATTGCCACCATCCTGCATAAACCAAAGGTTGCCCGGCTGGGTAAACGATGGGGTAATTGCGGATACCTCCGGAAACTGGGTAACCACTTTAACGGTTACAGGTACATCGGCAAAAGGGGAGGAGGGACCGGTGGTGGTTTCGTTCTTGGTGCATGCACTGAGATGCGTTACTGCAAAAAGCACAACCACGATTGTTTTTACATTCATACCCCATAAAGATAAAGTTTATTTCGAGGCACTGACCCTCCATATCACATTACTTACATCATCGGCTACCAGCAGGTCGCCCAGCTGCGTAACGGTTACGCCCACGGGCCGACCGGCAACTTCCGCTTTTTCCTGGTCAATGATGAAGCCGGTGAGAAAGTCTTCCGGTTTGCCTGCGGGCTTCCCTTCGGCAAATGGCACAAATACTACCTTATACCCGCTGATATCGGACCGGTTCCACGATCCATGCTGACCGATAAAAGCCCCTGAGCGGTATTTTGCGGGGAATACCTGTTTATCGTAAAATGCCAGTCCAAGGGATGCGGTATGCGGACCGAGCGGAACATCCGGTACAATGGCTTTGCTGACCATTTCCGGATGGGGGTCATCCTTCATCCTTGGGTCCGGATGGTTGCCAAAGTAGGCATAGGGCCATCCATAAAATCCGCCTTCTTTAACACTGGTCATATAATCGGGAACCAGGTCATCACCGAGTTCATCGCGTTCATTCACTGCCGTCCATAATATGTTGGAGCCAGGTGCCCAATCCATGCCAACGGGATTGCGTAATCCGGATGCATAAATCCGTTCACCGGTGCCGTCCGGATTTATCTCGAGTATATTGGCCCGGCGTATTTCATTCTCCATACCATGTTCGGCCACATTACTGCCCGATCCGACCGACACATATATTTTTGTACCATCAGCGTTTGCAATGATGTTTCTTGTCCAGTGATTGTTATAGCCGCCCGCGGGCAGGTTAACGATTTGTTTGCCGGTGTCAGCAAGGCTTGTCATCCCATCGCGGTAGTCATACATGCGGAGGCCGTCGGTGTTCGCAATATAAAATTTGTCTTTCAGCACCAGCATTCCCAGCGGCTGGTTGAGATCTTCGGCAAATACGTAACGGGAATCGAAAATGCCATCCTTGTTGCTGTCACGGAACATCGTGATGCGGTCTGCACTCTCGCCCGCTTTCTGGGCTTTTGCTTTTTTAGAAATCTTTGCCCCCAGTTTTTTAACCCCGCTCAGCACTGTACCAGCCTCTGCAACAAACACGTCGCCGTTGGGCGACTGGTAAATCCATCTCGGGTGATCAAGACTGTCGGCAAACCTCGACACTGTGAAACCGGCAGGCGCCGTAGGTTGCAAGCCGTCTTTCCAACCCACAATTTTACTTGCCTTGGTCACCGATTTCGTAGCGAAGGGCGCAGGCAGGGTGTCGGTACCAACAGCCGATTCTACGGCAGTGGCTGCGCCGGTCTGATCCTGTGGTTTTTTATCGTTGCTTCCGCAGCTGGTTACAGATAAGATAAAACAGGGAAGGAAGAAGTTGGAAATAATCGTCGTGCGCATGGGTAACATTTTTAGGATTGTTACCGGTGATACCCGAAAATGATGCCATGCTGTTTGTTACAGTGTAACGTACAGCATGGTTGCTGCGGCCGGTGTTATATGGTAAGTCCCTCAAGTTTGTCCAGCTTGAAATATCCCAGATTGATTGGGTCGGGTTTTCCTGGTGAAAGGGTAATCAGCAGGTCAAACTGCTGTTTGAAACGAGGTGAGAGAATGTCAGTGATAGCGTAGATATCATCGACGTCCACCCCATACTTGTCATCAATATGTGAAGTGGCTTTTTCGAAACCCATGTGTTTATAAAAAGTAGTTTGTTTTGATTCGCGGATGGCCTCGCCTTTGTCACCCGCCACACTGAGTATCTTGTAATGGAATTCGTCAAACTCATTTTGTTTATACCCACCCAGGTTAATAAAAAAAAGTCCGTGGTCCTGTTTCCCGCCCTGCCCGGCCGGTATAACCTCAATGTGGAAATTATTCACCTGGGTTACTTCCCGCCATGCATCAATATGCACTTTAGCACCTGGCCATGCATCCCTGATAGCAGGAACCAGCTCGTGCAGTGAATCTGCAATTCCAAAGAAGACATCATGTTGTTCGGTAAAACGCCCGGGCACGGTTGCACCAAGGAGAAGCATGTATAAACGGGCAGCCATGTCGGATAAATTGTGGTAATGAAGGTAAAAAAAAAGGAAGGACGAAGTCCCTCCTTTGGAGTAATGTATATCAACATTTAATTGACACGTCCTTCTTTTTTGTCTTTAGCCCGGCCTACACCATAACCAACACCTCCACCTACAACGCCGCCGATAACGGCACCCGCTGCGCGGTTTTTCTTATTGACCACGGCTCCGATTACTGCACCCGATCCTGCCCCGATTGCAGTTCCTTTCGCTGCCTTACTCCAGCCTTTCTTTTGGGTTGTTGCAGGCTGCGTGCTGGCAGTGCTCCTTGCGGGTGCCGGTGCTGGCTGGCTTGCTTTATATGCTGCTGCTGCCTGCCGTTCTTCTGCGGCCGCTTTCTGTTTCTGGAAAGCTGCCAGACCTGTTGTATCCTGGTAGGTGCCCGATTTGGTCAGGTCATTTTTCTGCTTACATGCTGTCATCAGTCCGGCCATTGCCACACCAACAAACATCAATTTCAAGTTCGATTTCATAACTGTAGATTTAGTGTTTAACTGATAGTTGCAGGTAGCTAAACAGAAAAAATGCCAGATAAACCAAAAGCTGTTAATGTTTGCGCATAATCCCTGTCGAATACTGGCTTACAAGGTCTTAGGTGCCCGATGATTTAACAGGATAGGTGGGGGTGGCCATGTAGATGAAACGAGGAATAATTTACCGGCTACCGGTTCCCACTCTACAAAAACTGTTTTCCTCTTTAATCCGGATTACTATAAGTGTTGTTTTCTTCATCTTCTTCACCCAGTTCTTCGTCGCTGTCGTCGAGGTCGCTTCCAGGTACGTCGAGGTCTTCCCCATAATCGCGGGCATCTGCATTTTCATTGAGCAGCTCTCCATCTTCATCGCGGTTGTCCAGTGCAAGCGCCGCACGGTCTTCCGTTTCTTCATTAACCACACGGCCTGCATGGGCAAGCGCCTTTCTCTCTTCGTCGCCTACATCACTGCCGGCCGACAGTTCATCGGCGTCGTCATCTGTTGTGTCGCTGTTCACTTCATCCAGTATGCCTTCGCCTTCTTCATCTGACGAAGAGATAGTGACATCTTCCATTTCACGCATGCGCGGTGGGACTACGTTTTCCTGTCCGGGAATATCTTTTACATCGGGCATGTCGATGGTAAAAGATTTTTCATCACCTGTTGTTTTATTTTTCGTTGCCATGTTTAACTGATTTTATGATTAATGATATATATGGAGAGAATTTCATGCCGTAATCCGGTCAGTCAGCAGCAAGCCGGTGCAATCAATTGCGTTGCGCCGTTGGTGGCATCTGTATGATGTTTTTCGGGGCATGCAACCCGGCATAAAAAAAGTGCGAAACAAAAATGTTGAACATCCTGCTTCGCACTTGTATCTCCGTGTGTAATGTGTGTTTGTTTACCTGTCCCGATCGCGATCGCGGTTGAAGTCGCCACCATTTCCCCGGTCGCGATTATAATCACCGCCATTGCCGCCGTTGCCACGATCGCGGTTATATCCTCCACCGCCACCGTCGCGGTTATAACC
>SDZZ01000894.1 GCA_004173255.1 Chitinophagaceae bacterium
TCGTACAATCATACTGGTCGGCCGGTTTTGGTGCCAACAAGATCTTTGGCGCGAACACGAAGAAGATCCCCACCGTTGATATTTCTCTGGAAGATTATGGCCTCGTTTACCGCCTCACCGAATCTGGTCACCAGCCAAAGCTAAGTGTGAAGGCAGATGCAAAAGAGTTACCGGTGCAGCCAACTTTTAATACGCTCGCAGAAATCAAGGGCACCGAAAAACCAAATGAATACGTGATGCTGTCTGCCCATTTTGATTCCTGGGATGGCGGCACCGGCGCAACAGATAATGGTACTGGTACTTTAACGATGATGGAAGCCATGCGCATTTTAAAACTGATCTATCCAAATCCTAAACGCACCATTCTTGTCGGCCATTGGGGCAGTGAAGAACAAGGTCTGAATGGTTCCCGTGCCTTCGTGGAAGATCATCCTGAAATTGTCAACAACCTGCAGGTTTTGTTCAACCAGGACAATGGTACCGGCCGCGTAGTGAATATTGCAGGCCAGGGATTTTTAAACGCATACGATTACATCGGCCGCTGGCTGGCAAAAGTTCCGGAGAATATCCGTAGCCAGATTGAAACCCGTTTCCCGGGAGCGCCGGGTGCTGGCGGTTCTGATTTTGCCTCTTTCGTCGCCGCTGGCGCACCGGCATTTTCATTGAGTTCGAACAGTTGGTTGTATGGCAGTTATACCTGGCATACCAACCTCGATACTTATGATAAAATTGTTTTTGATGACGTACGCAACAACGCAATCCTCACCGCTATTTTAGTGTATATGGCTTGTGAAGATCCTGCGAAAACTTCCCGCGAAAAAAGTGTGTTACCAGCTAATCCACGCACCGGCGAACCGGGCAAATGGCCGGAAGCCAGGAAGGCAGAAAGAAAAGGCGGTTTATAAAAGGCCTAAACATCCTGTATGCACGAAGTATCATTGGTGAGAAATATGTTCAGCCTGCTGGAAGAAACCTACCCCGGCAGGCTGAAAGATATCAGGCGCATTCACCTCAGGGC
>SDZZ01000895.1 GCA_004173255.1 Chitinophagaceae bacterium
ATCCTGTACCTGGTTGCCAAACACACCCTGGAATAAAACAGAAAGTTCCAGTCCTTTATAGGAGAAGGTGTTCGACAGGCCCGCGAAGAAATCAGGGTTGGGATCACCAATCACGAAATCATTGCCTGCAGCATTGTAATCGGCTGTTGTTCCCTGGCCATCAGGCAGGTAAAACAAGGGGTCTCCGTTTTGTACATCGACGCCTGCGTACTTAACACCGTAGAACACACCGATTGGTTTACCAACCACAAGGGCATTGGCGAAACGGGCATCCCCACGGATGATGGTCTGCTCGCCATCAAGCTTCAGCACCTTGTTTTTATTGGTTGAGATATTAAAATTGCTTGACCAGCGGAAGTCACGCCCTACAATATTGTTGGAGCTCAGCGAAAGTTCCCAGCCTTTGTTTTCCATCTCACCGATGTTGGACAATACGTTTGTCACACCGGATATACCTGTTACCGGTACATTATAAAGAAGGTCATTGGTTTTTTTATGGTAGTAATCAATCTCACCGCTCAGGCGGTTGTCGAAGAGACCGAATTCGAGACCGATGTCCATCTGACGGGTGGTTTCCCATTTCAATCCCTGGTTACCCGGGGCAGAAAGCTGCAGGCCCGATACACCCTGGTACGCTGAAGGCGCATATGTTGGCCTCGCTGCGTAAAGTCCGATACCGTTGTTACCGGTAAGACCATAACTGAAGCGCGGTTTCAGGTAGCTGAGCCAGGCCTTGGTACCAGCCATGAACCCCTCTTCACTGATGATATAACCAACCGATCCGGCAGGGAAGAACCCGTACTGGTTTTCAGAACCAAACCTTGCAGACCCATCTGACCTTGCACTGAGTGAAAGCAATATTTTGCTGTCGAATGTATAGTTCAGCCGCCCGATATAAGATATCAGGTTATCTTCTTCGATCGTTCCTTCACCACCTGTTACTTCAGATACGCTCGCGAGCGTGCGAAGTGATTCATCAGGTATGCCCTGTCCTTCAACATAACTGTAGTCATTCTT
>SDZZ01000349.1 GCA_004173255.1 Chitinophagaceae bacterium
TCGACGGCAGGTCCAGCTACAGCAATACCGTGCTGGTAAAGCCTGCCAGTGAAGCGGGTAATTTGCTGGTGGGTCCAAATCCTTCCACCGGTGTAAGCTACCTGAGATACACTTCAGCCGCAGGTGTGCGTGGGGCTGTGCTGGTGAATGCGTCCGGCATGGTAGTTTGGCGCAGTGGTGGCAACCTGCCATCAGAAGGTTCCATGGCCATTCCCATGCAACAGTTAACAGCCGGCATTTATATATTGGAAGTGGAAAGTAATTCGGGTAAAAAAACTTTCCGGATTATAAGGAAATAAGACTGTCCACCTTACATCAACACATCATTCTTTGGCTGGATGGGCACACCTGATTTTTTTTCCTTAACCGGTGATCTTTCCCACTTATTATATATATTATGCCCTCTTCCTTATTCTACACAACCGGTTTCGATTCCGGAAGAAAATTCTGCCGTCCGGCCGCACCGGGATCAGGCACATTTAATTTTTTTCTGTTTTCAGTACAGTTCAGGTCACAAAAGAAAAAAGAGTCTTCTACATTTAATTCAGAATTGAACGATTCGTGATTTTCAAAAGCTAATATTCACGCCATGCCAAACGATTGCCTGAAGCCGAAAAGCTTCCACCTGCTTTTATTTTTTTGTGTACTCCTCACGTTCCTCAGTACACAGTCTTTCGCCCAAACTGCCACCATCCGTGGTAAATTAGTTGACTCACTCGGTAGCAATGCGATCTCCGGCGCTACTGTAAACGTGCTCGGTTCCAATGTTTCCGTGAAGACCGGATCAGATGGTGAGTTCGCTATCAATGTTTCATTGAACCAGACTTTGTCATTCACCCACGTCGGTTTTACACCCACTACGGTGGTAGTGACCGGTTTTTCTGACCTGGTGGTTCGTATGACCTCCTCATCGGGCGAACTTTCCGATGTAGTGGTAGTGGGTTATGGCCGCCAGAAAAAAGTCAGCGTGGTAGCTGCCATCTCCACCATGAAGGCCGAGGGCCTTCGCCAGACGCCCGCTGCAAACATCGGGATCGCACTGGCAGGGCGGCTTCCAGGCCTCAGCGTACTGCAGCGTTCAGGCGTGCCTGGTGGTGAACAAATGGAATTCTATATCCGCGGTCGCAGCACCGTCAACGGACAGCAACCACTGATCCTGGTCGATGGTGTACAACGCGACTTCACCGCACTGGATCCGCGTGAAGTGGAATCCATTTCCATCCTGAAAGATGCATCGGCAACTGCGGTTTATGGAGTGCGCGGTGCCAACGGGGTGATCATGATCACCACACGCCGCGGTCACGTTGGGAAACCCATCATTGACATAACGGCCGAACAAAGTTTCCAGGCGCCAACACGCTTGCCGGAGATGACCAACGCATACGACTATGCGCTGCTCCGCAACCAGGTGGAGATTCAGGATGGCCGTCCGCCCATCTATGATGATGTGGCACTGGAGCACTACCGCCTGGGTGATTCAAAAGACCTTTATCCAACCCGCGATTTTGTAAATGAATTTATGCGCGATGCGTTTCCAATGCGCCGCGCCAATGTAAACTTCAGTGGCGGCAGCGATAAGATGCGTTATTTCACCACTGTAGGTTACCTGTACCAGGAAGGTATTTTTAAAACGGAAAAATTTTCTGACTACGATTACAATCCTGAATCCAAAGCCCACCGGGTAAACTTCCGGTCCAACTTCGATATCGATATCACGAGTAACCTCAAGATGTTCCTGAATGTAAGTGGTTACATGCAGAAAAAGAATGACCCGGTGGTGGTGCCCAACAACGGCGCTTACCTCAATGACGTTAATGCCTATTCAATCGTACTGGGTTCACTGATCCAGACACCCAGCAACTATCATAACGACGTGACCCCCGACGGGGAAGTCCTGTCCACTGCATTAAAAGGTGGAAATATCAACAACGTTCCCTACGGTATGCTGAACCGGTCAGGTTTCCGCAACACCATGACCAACCAGATCACGGCATCACTCGGATTGGAGCAAAAGCTGGATTTTATCGCCAATGGACTTTCTGCCAGGGTGATCGCTTCCTACGATGCCACTTCGGTCAACCAGCAGGTGCGCCAGCGTTCCTACCAGCTTTACGAAGCAATGAAGGATCCGGTAAATCCCGACGAAGTCATTTACCAGCCAACGGGGACTATGACCAACAGCCCGCTGAGCGATGCGCAATACCAGTCACAATGGAACCAGCTCAACCTGGATGCCTCGCTGAACTACGGACGCAAATTCGGCAAACATGAAGTATCCGGCATGGCCCTGTTCAACCGCTACCAGCGCGTGATCAATATTGAGCTGCCTTACAACTACGTCGGTTTTGTTGGCCGTGCCACCTATGGTTACGATAATAAATACCTGGCCGAGGCAAACTTTGGTTACAATGGTTCTGAGCAGTTTGCCCCCGGTCGGAAAATGGGTTTCTTCCCATCCATGTCGGTAGGCTGGGTTGCCTCCAATGAAGATTTTATCAACAAGGCATTACCCTGGCTTACGTTCGCCAAGCTGCGTGCATCCTATGGCCAGGTGGGTAACGATAATATGAATGGATCCCGTTTCGCCTTCCTTACCTTATGGAATGGCAGTTACGAGTCGCAGATCGGGAACGACCAGCTGGGATGGGAGAAGGCCAATAAATTCAACGTTGGACTGGAAACAAAACTGTTCCGCGATTTCACCTTTGAAGCAGATTTCTTCTATGAACGACGCGATAATATCCTGATCTCCGCCACCGGCCTGGTACCAACCGGCATGTTTGGTACGGGCGGGGTGTACAACTCCGGTATCATTCCAAAAATCAATGCTGGCGAAATCGAAAACAAAGGCTTTGAACTGGTGGCCGGTTACCAGAAAACCCTCAGCCGCGATGTACGTTTCGATGTGCGGGTAAACGGTGCTTACAACCGCAACAAGGTACTTTACCTGAGCGAAGTGCTGTTACCTGAAGGTTATGCCTATCGCCAGCGTGCCACAGGATACAGGCTGGGTCAGCCTTTTGGCTACAAGACAGCAGGTTTCTTCAATTCGGAAAAAGAAATCATGGACTGGTACGACCAGTCAGGCATCGGTGCCACACCCAAACTGGGTGACCTCAAATACCAGGATATGAATGGCGACGGGGTCATCACGGAAGAAGACCAGGTGCCGATAGGCGATCCGGAAATGCCGGCCTGGACATTTGGCGGGGCCTTCAGTCTCAAAGTGAAAAATTTTGATTTCAGTATGATGTGGCAGGGCGTGGCTGAAAGAAGCTACCTGCTGGTTGGCCAGCGCATCTGGGAAACCTACAACTTCAACGAATGGCATAAAGAGGCCTGGAGCCAGGAGCGTTATGATGCGGGATTACCAATCACCTACCCAAGGCTTGACCAGGGAAGCAGCGCCAGCAAACAGGTTTCGGATTTCTGGTATGTAGACGGAAGTTATATCCGCCTCCGCAACCTCGAAATCGGTTACACACTGCCGTTGTCAATCTCTAAAAAAGCAGGTGCCTCCGCTATCCGGGTTTATGCAAACGGCCTCAACCTGCTTACGTTCGACCATTACCCTGTAAAATACCAGGATCCTGAACAAAATAATGAAATGCTGTACCCGGTTTTCAAAGCCTACAACTTTGGCCTGAATGTAACATTCTAAAAAGTCTTCCCACTTCAAAATGACGATTATGAAAAAGATTTGCCTGACCATATTTACAGCACTCGGAATGATTATTTTTTCCGGATGTGAAAAAGTGCTGGAGAAAACACCTGATGGACAAACCACCATCGATAAGGTGCTCAATAACTATAACCGCAGCAAAGGCCTGATCGACGCAGTTTACGGCGAGGTGTACCAGGCGCGTGACCAGATCTCCTTTGTCATGAACCCAATCGAAACCCTTACTGACAATGCGTTCTGGGCTGCCACCTATAATGCATACGACTGGCACAACGGATCTTTGTCGCTGTCTAACCCCGTGATCAACTGGGCCTGGTCATCGCCCAGCGAACAGCTGTGGCCAGACTTCTGGCGCGGGATCCGCCTGGCCAACAATGCCATCAAATACCTACCACAGTCTACTGCCATCACCGAACAGGAACGCGAGATCTGGATTGCAGAAGCACGCGTGCTGCGCTGCTGGTACTATATGCAGCTGCTCGAATTTTATGGCCCTATGCCATGGATCGAAGAACCATTTGAGCCTACTTACACCGGCTGGAATGAACTGGTTCGCCCCACGTTCAATGATGTTGCCACCAAAATTGAAGAAGAACTGCTCGATGTGATTAATTCAAGGATACTGCCCGACCGTCAGACTGCCCAGGACGCCCGGAAGGCCAGCAACGGCCTGGCGTATTCAATCCGTGCACGGGTGCTGTTATACAATGCCAGTCCGCTCAACAACCCGGAGAATGATAAAACAAAATGGCAGCGCGCAGCTGATGCAGCGCAGGATGTGATTGCCATGCCCGGCTACCAGCTGGTACCGATGGCCGATTATAAAAAATTATTTATTGGAGCCTATGCCAACCAGGTAGATGAAATCATCTGGCGTGCCTGGACCGACAACTCCCATATCAATAATACCAATGGGGTGGATGTAGGCAGCTACCCGTTTGCCGCCATTAACCACAACTGGAATTGTGGTGAGTCACCCACGCAGGAACTGGTCGATTGTTTTGAAATGACCAATGGAGTACTGCCGGTAACCTACAACGACGCCACACATACCAGTGTAACCGTTGCACCTGAGGCAGCTTCGCTTGGATATAGTGAGTCGGCAGGTGGCGATCCTTATGCAAACCGGGATGCGCGTTTCTATGTGAACGTAGTTTATAACATGGAAAACTATGGTGTACCCTACAATTGCAGCCAGCCGTATATTATTGAAACATTTGTCGGCGGCCGCAACGGCTTCAACGACGTCATTTCCCAGGAAACTCAGCGGTCATGCACCGGTTACTAC
>SDZZ01000350.1 GCA_004173255.1 Chitinophagaceae bacterium
GCAGTGGGCAGCTGGCAGTGGTTGCGATGCCGCACCCTATTTCCGGGTTTTCAACCCATATCTGCAGACCAAAAAATTTGATCCGGAATTTAAATATATCCGAAAGTGGGTTCCCGAGTTTGAAGGATTTGATTACCCGCCGCCGATAGTGGAACATGACTTTGCACGGAAACGATGCCTGCAGGTGTATGCGGCCGCTCTGAAAAAGTAACGGGTTGAGGGTGTTTGCCACCAGACCTCTCGGACCTGGCAGTTGCACTCGTCAGAGAAAAAGCTGCGCGTCTTCGTTGCCGGCTTCGGGATTATTTTTCAGGAAAACCGAATGCAGTGTTTCGATAGCCTTGCGTCCATCTTCGCCCAGTGAAAGGGAATAATTGTTTACGTACAGGTCGATATGTTTGCGCATCACGTCCTCCTGCATAGACTGCGAATGTTCTTTTACATAACCCGAAATTTCGGGGTAGTTGGCAAAAGCATACTCAAGGCTTTTGCGGATAAGTGCATTTACTTTTTGAGCAACGGATTGTTTAACGCCCTGGCTGATGGCAATGCCACCCAGGGGGATTGGTACGTTCATCTGCTGTTCCCAGTATTCGCCCAGGTCGCGCACCTTGAACAGCCCTTTGTCCTGGAAGGTGAAACGGTTTTCATGGATGATCAGTCCAAGGTCGGCCGAACCATTCACCACACTGTTTTCAATTTCGGAAAAGAGGATAGCCTCTTTATTTGTGGCCTCCGGATAGGCGAATCCCAGTAAAAGGTTGGCCGTGGTGTTGATGCCGGGTATGGCGATCTTCTTGGTCGCATTTACTTCGGCTCCTTCAGAGGCTGCCACCAGCAGCGGGCCAACACCTTTACCCAGCGCACTGCCCGAATCGAGCAGCAGGTAATTATCGAGTGACCTGAAAAACGCGGGGAAACTGAGCTTGGTGACATCCAGCTTCTCCTCAAGTGCCCACTGGTTGAGCGTTTCGACATCTTCCAGTTTTGCTTCAAAGTCGAGCCCATCGGTATCAATCTTTTTGTTGACCAGGGCATCAAAAATAAAGGTGTCGTTGGGGCAGGGGGAGAATCCGAGGGTAAGGGTCATTTGATCTGCTTGTCGTGGGTTATCGGGCCTTTAATTGGGGTAACAAAAATAGGAGTTCCTTGTTCAGGTTCAGGACCGCATTTTTAATATCCCAGTTCTTTTTATCCCGTTCACCAGCGAGATTGGAAACGGCACGGAGTTGCAGGAAAGGAATTTTTTCGGAGATCGCCACAAAATGCAGTGCCGCGCCTTCCATCGACTCAAGGGCGGGCCGGAACTTCCGCTTCCAGGCACTGATGAGCGCAGCGTTGGTGCTCACCTGGTTCACGGTTACCGCATTCACCACGGGAAGACGGTTGACGTTCAGCGAAAGATCGGGGTTAAGCAGCCATCCATCGGTATAAGGGAGGGCATTGGCATCCGTGAAACCCATGTCCATGGTGGTTTTCCAGCTGCCAGCTTCCAAAACGCCCTGGTCGGCAATCAGCTCTTTTTCCACTACGGCCACCGATCCCGGAGGCAGGCCGGGGTCAAATGAGCCTGCAATACCGGCCTGTATAATATAGTCCGGCCGCTTTGTGGCCAGTTGCCTGCCGAGGGAGTAAGTTGCGGACGTGAGGCCAACACCGGTTATCAGCACATCCACCCTGGCTGTGCTGTTTTGCTCCTGCCGTAATATGTCGAGAAACGGACCAATTTCCAGTGCTGTAGCCGCAATAACCAGGTAATCCATACAAATGTTTGCGGGGCAAAGGTCGTTTTATTCAGTCAATTCACCGGACAACTGAACCGCGAATCTTATAACTTTGCGTGATATTTCGAGATTATGGTGTACCTGACAAGAGTAGAACATTTCAATGCCGCGCACCGGCTATATAACCCGGCGTGGGACGAGGCGAGGAATGAAGAAGTATTCGGCAAATGTGCCAACCAGAACTGGCATGGTCACAATTATGAGTTGCTGGTGACCATCAAGGGAAATCCCGATCCGGAAACCGGATTTGTATTTGATGTAAAGAGGCTGAGTAATATTATCAAGGACCGGGTGGTTGAACAGATTGACCACCGGAACCTGAATGAGGATGTACCATTTATGAAAGGGAAAATGTGCAGCACAGAGAACCTTGCGATCGAGATCTGGAAGGAGCTTGCCCCGCACATTCCCGGTACGGTTCAACTGCACTGCATCCGCCTGTATGAGACACCCCGCATTTTCGTTGAATATTTCGGACCGGAAGCATAATTTTTCCAGGCAGCGCGGGGTTGGTTCCCCGGTTGTCCCCGCGAAACATGCACCTCCGGCCACGAGATCTAAAAGTAATTCCCGGTATGGATAAAAGGGTAGCGGTATTCCGCAAAGAACATTTCAACGCCGCACACCGGTTGTTTAATCCCGATTGGGACCAGGCGACCAATGAAAAGGTATTTGGCAAATGCTCCTGGCCAAATTACCATGGGCACAACTATGAGCTGGAAGTGAAGGTAGTGGGGGTGCCTGATCCGCGCACCGGCTATGTGATCGACCTGAAAGAACTCGGCGATATTGTACGCCGGGAGATCCACGAACGTTTTGACCACAAGAACCTGAACCTCGACACGGTGGAGTTTCGTAACCTGAATCCCACTGCGGAGAACATTGTAGTGGTGATCTGGCAGTTGCTGAGGCCATTCATCAAACCGGAAATGGACCTGCAGGTCAGGTTGTACGAAACACCAAGGAACTTTGTGGAGTACCCCGTGTAATGCCCCGCAGGAGTTGAAAAAGGCGGGTCACCTGCTTGCAATGAAGCTGCGGGAATCAGAAGCAATTAACCATCGCAGCAATGATAACTGCGTATCAAGTTTGAAATATGGCTTACAAAAAAACAGAGCAGTACGACGAGGAAATAACAGCTGGGCTTTCTGCTAACTACCGGCAGGTGCTGGGTATGCTTGGGGAAAACCCGGATCGTGAAGGGTTGCAAAAAACCCCTGAACGGCTGGCGAAAGCCATGCAGTTCCTGACCCAGGGTTACCAGGCAGACGCGCATGAGATCCTTAATTCAGCCAAGTTCCATGAACCAGTCAGTGAAATGATCGTGGTAAAAGACATTGAGATGTATAGTATGTGCGAGCATCACATGTTACCTTTTTTCGGAAGGGTTCATGTGGCCTATATCCCCAATGGATGGATCACCGGGTTGAGTAAAGTGGCAAGGGTGGTGGATGTATATGCCCGCAGGCTGCAGGTACAGGAAAGGCTTACGCTGGAGATCATGAATGCGATCAAGGAAACACTGCAGCCGCTTGGGGTGGCTGTAGTTATTGAAGCCCAGCACCTGTGTATGATGATGCGCGGCGTACAGAAACAAAATTCGGAAACAACCACCTCTGCGTTTGACGGCGAGTTCCACAAGAACCCTACCCGGACCGAGTTCCTGAAGCTGATTTCATCCGACCTCAGCAGGCGGTAATCCATTTTCATTATTGTGTCATAAAGATTTTTTTTCTTAGAACCTTTGTGGCATTTTTGTTTCAATAACTACCATTAACATGAAGCATGCCTTTGTATTTCCTGGCCAGGGATCACAATATCCAGGAATGGGAAAAGAGCATTACGATAACAGTGCCTTTGCCAAGAAATTATTTGAACACGCCAATGAGGTGCTTGGTTTTCGATTATCGGATATCATGTTCACAGGAACCGAAGAAGAGCTGAAACAGACCAATGTAACCCAGCCGGCTTTATTCCTCCATTCAATCATTGCATTCCGCAGCATCGATGGCGTAAAGCCTGATATGGTGGCAGGCCATTCCCTTGGCGAGTTCTCCGCCCTGGTGGCCAATGGTACACTGAGTTTCGACAATGCACTGGAACTGGTTTCCATCCGCGCAAAAGCGATGCAGGCAGCCTGTGAAGCAAACCCGTCCTCGATGGCAGCCATCCTTGCGCTGGCTGATGAAAAAGTGGAAGAGATCTGCAAACAGGTGCAGGACGAAACAGGTGAAATTGTTGTGCCCGCCAATTACAATTGTCCCGGGCAGCTGGTAATCAGCGGAACAACCAAAGGGGTTGAAATAGCGAATGAACGGATGAAGGCAGCAGGCGCAAAACGTGCGCTGATGTTGCCCGTTGCGGGTGCATTCCACTCGCCGCTGATGGAGCCTGCCAAGGAAGAACTGAAGGCGGCCATTATGCGGACCGATTTCCATACGCCGGTATGTGCCGTGTACCAGAATGTGGCAGCACGGGCAGTGATGGACCGGGAAGAGATCAAGCAGAACCTGATCGAGCAGCTGACCGGTGCGGTGAAATGGACACAGAGTGTGGAGATGATGATCTCCGATGGTGCTTCCAGGTTCACGGAAGTGGGTTCGGGTAAAGTACTACAGGGGTTGATCCAGAAAATAAGTAAAGGCATGGAAACTGCGGGCGTCCAGTAACAAAGGACGTTTAGCTTGTTTCAATACTGCAGTTGATCCATCCTGCGTCGAGATCAGCTTTATATTTTTTATAGAACTGGATAGCGGGTTCATTCCAGTCCAGCACCTGCCATACCATTCCGCTGAAACTTTTATCTCTTGTTTCCTGCAGTAACCGGTCAAACAGCATTTTGCCAAGACCGATGCCACGGAACTCTTCGGTTACAATCAGGTCTTCCAGGTACAGGCGCTGACCTTTCCAGGTGGAGTAGCGGATATAATACAGGGCGAATGCTTCCACTTTTCCGTTCACTTCCCCTGCAAATGCCCACCAGACGGGGTTGGAGCCAAACCCGCTTTCTTCAAAATGGGCGGGATCAACAACGACCTGCTCCGGTGCTTTCTCAAAAAGCGCCAGTTCGTGCACCAGTTCCATCAGGCGCGGGCAGTCCGACCGCTCCGCCCGGCGGATAGTTATTTCATGCTCCATTACCGTTCAGTTTTATTATGTGCGCTCCGTTTTTT
>SDZZ01000896.1 GCA_004173255.1 Chitinophagaceae bacterium
CAGATGTAAAAGTGGACCGCCAATATAAAAATGCTGATCAGCCTTGTAAAATCGACGATTTTCCTAAGGCCCTGTATATCTTCTCCGGTACTCATATGTTAAGATTTTGTACGTTTCCCTTCCCTTTCCTTCTTTTCCTTTTTCGGCCGATAATTGCCGGAGCATCATAGTCCGCCCTATCCAGAAGCCCTTCCACCAAACCCTGCGGGGCTTTGCGATGTCCATCGCTCTGCTCCTTATTGCGTTCCAGGTAGTTGGTAGAACCCCCTTGCGCCAGATAGCGTTTCGGCACGTCCGTTTCCGAAAGCCTTTCGGTAATGGCCTTTGCAGAATACGCCTTGCCCAGATCGCTACCATTGAAAACGGTCCTATGCCTATGGTCGATAAAGGTCAGTCCATAGATCAGTCCGGTTTCATTCCTCCTGATCACGAGTGCTACCTGTTCAATAGCCAGCTGCCTTAGCAATGTTTCTTTCCGGACAGTGCTGTATCTGTCCATTACCTCGGCTATCCTTCCCATCAGGTCCTGCCTGAAAGGCCTTCGTCTTTCGGTGTTCTGCTGGAAATGCTTTTCCAGGTTTCCCATGGTTGCCCCGCGGTAAAAAGCGCTCGCCTTGAAGGGCACGCCGACCGGATTTCCGTTTCCATCGGTGATGGAATAGACAAGGCCTTTCTTTTGGAACATGACCGAATCTTCAGCTCCCCTGTCCACCCGGACATTGAACTGCGCCAGTACCGCCTTGTATTCGGCAAAGGACGTGTAGGCATAGTTCCGCATTACTGCTTTGGTAATATTGTTCAACTGCTTTTTGGTCGGAACGGCACCGTATGCCGCAACTTTTATGTGCGGTTCGCCGGCCAGCCTTCTGCCTTCGGCCCTGACCAGCCCGTATTGAAGCTCCAGCTCTTTTCTGATCGGCTCGGAAACCTTCCTTCCAATATCATGGAGGTTAATCCTGCTTCCATCCCTTTGGATGTTGACCGTGGCGATGTGCAGATGGGTGTGAGCGG
>SDZZ01000897.1 GCA_004173255.1 Chitinophagaceae bacterium
AGGGCTACCAGGCCATACACACCAACGGTGGCAAGCAATGCGACAACTGAAACGGTCAGGATCTGGATAGACAGGTTTTTGTCGAGTACGGTACCGAGTGCAATGATGACTATTTCCACAGAAAGTATGAAATCGGTAGTCACAGCTGACTTTATTTTCACCCGTTCTTCATCAGGAGACTGTCTAAGTATTTCGGTGGCAGGTGCAGACTTTTTCGGCTTATGGAACAGGAACTCGTATATTTTTTCAATTCCTTCATATGCCAGGTAAAATGCCCCGGCTACCAGTATAAAAGATATGGCAATCGGAAAGAAATAATTCAGCAGGAACACGGCGGGCAGTATGATGACCTTATTGATGAACGACCCTTTCGTAATAGACCAAAGAACCGGAAGTTCGCGGTCAGCAAGAAAGCCGGTTGCCTTTTCGGCGTTAACCGCGAGGTCATCACCAAGAATGCCGGCGGTTTTCCTGGTCGCCAGTTTTGCGCTGATGGCAACATCATCCATGAGGGCCGCTATATCGTCGAGTATTGCAAAAAAACCTGATGGCATAAATAGATTTTCCGGTCAGGGAAAGTCTTGCAAGTTACACCGATTCCCCTGGGTGCTGCCTGATCGGGCATTAGAGACAGGTTATAATTGATAGGTGGATGACCTACGCCATTACAGCAACCATGTTCAGGGCCACCAGGCCAACTGTTCTGTCACCTGTTATTGAAACTAATGGTTCGGCAGCCAGCGGTGTAAGCCCTTTGGTAAATAATTTCGAGGCAACCGGGGGCGGAACAGACACTTTCGAAATGGGTTCACCTGACAGCTTCAATACCGGCGATGCGGCATGCGAAGACTCCCGCAGCAACCATCCGCGCTCCTGCTTAATAACGAACCAGGTACCACCGCTTTCCCCGCGAATTTCTATTTCAACTACCGAGCCGGTTGCCGCCGGCACATCCCGGTATATATGGGGTAGCCCCATCAGTAATGTATGGATAAAGGGATAAAATAATTG
>SDZZ01000898.1 GCA_004173255.1 Chitinophagaceae bacterium
ATCGACATTGCCGCAGGTCTCGCAGATGAACGAAGGCATGGTTTCGCCCTTTAAAAATGCGTTTACCTTACTCGATGTAAGCACGAATGCCGACCTGATGGGGGTGAGTCTTGGCATTTCCAACGATCGTTTTATTTTCAGGAAAACACACGAAGTACAGCAGGAAACAAATGCAAACCCGATCAGTATCATCGGTATGGATGTGCACGCAACCAGCAGGTTGGTCCAGATGTACGCCTTGCCGCAGATCAGCTGGGAACCTGTGGTTAACATTACCACTGAGATCACAAATGTTGTCCTTGATCCATTGCCAGGCTTGCTCTATTTTATGAATGATGGAATGCCTGCACAGATTGCAAACATTGGCACCAAACCCGTTCCGATTGCACCTTTGCCGCTGAGTAAAAAATTAACTGAATGGTATAAAACGGATCCGGCATTCGGCGCCTGGAGTATGTTCACTTTGCCTTATGGAATGCTGGCGCTGGCAAAATACCAGCAACAGGCGGATGGCAACAGTCCTCAACTCGAATTGATCAAACATAGCTTTCCGAATGCTTTAAGAACTGCCCTCCAGATCAAGACGGTTGGCTTGCAGGATAACATCAACCACAACAGGAAGTTTTTCGGCAGTGCGCATCAGCTTTCAAATACTTACAATTTAAACTTCCCCGCAAGCGGTGCAAGAAGCATGTTGTCCGGCACAGTTACCGAAATATTCAACCGTGAATTCGGCGCTGTTTCCGGCTTCGACCTTGACATGTACGTGCCGCTTGAACGTTACGATTTCAGTGGCTATGGGGCGAATGTGTTTAGTCATTGGGTTAACCAGAATGCAGCCCTGGCACAGACATCACAGGCCATGTTTGACGTATGGCGTGGCCGTACCGCGCATGAGGTTGTGCAGGTAAAAAGTGTCATTTATCCCTGGGCAATCCGCGTGGTCAGAACGATCACAATCTACCGCGGAAGCAATGGGTTTCCATGGCGGGTAGATAGCGGATGGAAAG
>SDZZ01000028.1 GCA_004173255.1 Chitinophagaceae bacterium
CGTCTATACTCGAAAGGTTCAGCAGTTCCGTTACCACGCCACTTAACCGATGGATGGATTTGTCCATTTTGTTCAGGTAGCCTAAAAGTTCATCGTTCGTTTTTCCATCCACACTTTTTTTAGCCATTTGCAAATACCCTTTAATAGTTGTCAGGGGTGTTTTCAGTTCATGGCTGGCAATCGCCAAAAAATCCTCTTTCCTGAGTTCGGCCATCCTGCGCTCAGTAATGTCTTCGAGTGCAATCAGTATCCGACCCTTATAGGCTCCTCGGAAAAACTTGATCCAGGTCTCAGGAACATTCTGTCCGACCACCTCATGGAAGTGGTGGGTCTGCAGGACATGGTCGCACAGTTCCTGGTACTTAGTCAGCTGAAAGCTGATACCCTGAAAATTGAACACCGCCCTGTCGAGCTGTCAAAGCTTGTCCTTACTGCCTTTAACCGCGTGGTGCCGCTGTTGGATAAAAAGTCCCTGGTTCCGAAAGTGGTGTTTGCAGATAATGCCGGAGACCTTTTTGTAAACGGGGACGAAGAAATGTTACGTTTGGTTTTGTCCAATGTAGTGGAAAATGCTGCAAAGTATTCGACCGCGGGCTCTGAGGTTAGCCTGGCAGTGCAGGTTGACGATGCAAATGAGCTTGCACTGGTCGAGCTTCGAAACTCAATCCCGGTAGAATCGATCGATACCAGTCTGATAAGAGCTGCCTTTGTCAGGGCCGCGTCGTCGGAGGGTGGCACGGGCCTTGGCCTGCGGCTATGCGACCAGATCGTGGCAATGCACGGGGGTAAATTAGAGCTTGAAAGCTCTCTGCACTGGTTCATATTACGAATAACCTTACCCTTGCATCGCACCGGTAGCTGAAATTTTTCTTCATTTCTATGAGCAAACAATAATCTCTTCCCGTTGGAGTTACAGCTTTTATTCCTGCTAAATTGCTTCCGTTAAGCACAACCAGCTGTGGAGTGCTGCATAGCACTGGTACCACTCCGTTGTTGCATGCATATAAATCACCGATAAGAAAAGGCTGCGATGAACCCGCGAATACTGATTGTAGACGATGACTTTGCCATTCTCGATAGTGTTTCCCTGATGCTCAAAATACATGGATATGATGTGCACACTGTCTTTGAAGCGGACCAGGTATTACAAGCGCTTATAAATTATAAGCCAGCTCTATTGCTCATGGACGTTTCATTGGCGGGCGCAGACGGGCGCGAGCTTTGTGCTCAGATAAGGTCCAGCACCGCTGTTCAGGATACCGTAGTGATACTGTTCTCCGCCAATCCTGATTATCGAACTTCTGTATCGTCCTGCGGGGCAGACGACTTTCTGGCCAAACCATTCAAAAAAACCGAACTGCTGAATGCCATTCAAAAAAATCTCGCTCTGAACTCTGGAATGCGTGCCTGATGCACGGAAACCAGGAACTTATCCGTTGTCACTTGCTGTTATACAGGAAATCCAGTTCAATCCGGATCCGGACGTAGATACGTGCTTCGAATTGACACTGACACACCCGGCAGCCTGCTGGCTTTTACAGGAAGCCCCAAACACGGACAGCCTGATCGGTTGAATCAATTTGCCTGTACACTAAACAGTAACTGTTTCAAAACTCACTCTTTCAGTTACCAAACTAACACTTAAAAGGGGATGTTTCGGTTACTATTGCAAATGCAGGATCGCATTTTCAGCTCCTGCGTTCACAAACAACGCATATGAAAATTACACATACCCGAAGCTTATCAAATTGCAGGCAAGCGATTGTATATCTGCTGCTGTGGATCTCGTTCCCTGATTTCCTGGCTGCCCAAAATGACAGCCGGTTGCCGGGCGCAGATCTGGGAAATGGGACCTTTCTCAACCCGGTATTAAAGGGTGACTTCGGTGATCCCACGGTAGTGCGGGATGGGAAAGACTATTACATGACTCATCATTCGCCCAATGCCCCTTCGCAGTTACTGTGGCATTCGCAGGACCTGGTAAACTGGGAACCGATGGGTTTTGCCCTGCCCCAGGACCTGGGGTTCATCTGGGCTGCGGACTTAATCAAATACAAAGACAAATTTTATATGTACCTGCCCGTGCCGGACAGAAACACCAATTACGTGATTACCGCCGACCACCCGGCCGGTCCATGGAGCCAGCCTATCGACCTGAAAGTGTCTGGTATTGACCCGGGACACATGGTGACCCCGGACGGCAAACGGTTCCTTCATCTTGACAATGGTTACATCGTATCCCTGTCTGACAATGGAACTGAAGTTACCTCGGAAAAGAAGAAAGTGTATGATGGATGGCAGTATCCAAAAGAATGGATTACAGAATGTTTTTGCCTCGAATCCCCCAAAGTGACGTACAGGAATGGTTATTATTACCTGACGGTAGCCCAGGGTGGCACAGCCGGACCTCCCACGAGCCATATGGTTGTATCGGCCAGATCGAGATCGCCGTTGGGTCCCTGGGAAAACAGTCCTTACAATCCCATCATACGGAATGCCAACCGGAATGCGAAATGGGCATCGCCTGGTCACGGTACCCTGGTGGATGACATCGATGGAAACTGGTGGATGATGTTGCATGGATATGAGCAGGCTGCCCGCACGCTTGGCCGGCATTCCCTTCTGGTACC
The DNA here is from genome assembly GCA_004173255.1 of Chitinophagaceae bacterium. Taxonomy (GTDB): domain Bacteria; phylum Bacteroidota; class Bacteroidia; order Chitinophagales; family Chitinophagaceae; genus JBEVJC01. Next base: position 2,631 of record SDZZ01000028.1, read on the forward strand.
TGTGGCATGGACAGCCGATGGCTGGTTTAAAGTACCTGATTCCGTTGATCTTGCTAAGCCTCTCCGTAAACCACCGGGCAGGAAAGTGCAGGGGCATATGGAATTATCAGAGAATTTTGCTGGTGGAAAGCTCGGTGTCCAGTGGAAGGTGGATGCCGCTACGGGCCGCCGGATAACTGTTGCCAACAACCAGTTGAACATGAAGGGAACAGGCGACAGTCCGGGTAACAGCCCATCCATTTTTTTCTATCCGATGAATGAGAGTTTTGAAGTATCGGTCGCGGTAAACCCGTCGGATAGCTCGGCAGGCGGGCTCATCTTCCTCGACAATGAGCACTTTACAGGTCTGGAAGTCAGCAATGGTTTTGTATGGCAGATCAACCAGGAAGGCAGGAAACAGAAACTCGCCGCCTGCGCCCCGGCATCAACCCGGATCAAATTAAAATATGACTACGAGGATGTGATATTCTATTACAGCGTAAACGGAAAATCCTGGGAGAAAGCAGATCTCTCCGTAAATATTTCCACCTGGGATGTAATGAAGGTCGGATTGTTCGCGACCGGGACAGGCCATGTTTCTTACCGGTCATTAGTGTATAAAGCGCTATAGACATCCGGCTCACATAACCGAGGCGAAATGTATTCGCAAATCCAACAATTTAACAGGCAGGGATAGCCATGCAGGAATCACCCAGGAGGGTTATCTGTTTTTTTACCATTGGTTTTAATGTAATCTTTCGGTGTCATACCATACAGTTCCCGGAAATATTTATTAAAGTGGAAGTTGCTGGAAATTCCCACTTCATACATTACTTCGGTAATCCTTTTAGAGCCCGATTGCAAAAGCTGCGCCGCCCTCTTCATGCGGATCTCCCTGATAATTTCAGAAGCGGTTTTCCCGGTGATGGCATGCAACTTCCTATGCAGGCTCATCCTGCTCATGGCAGACAACTTGGCAAGCTTATCGACGGAAAATTCCGGATCGGTCATATTCTCTTCCACGATCTTAAGGACTGATTTTATCAAGTCTTCCTGGTCGGATGGGATATTGACATCCGCTGGTTGAATGAGATCGTCTTTCATGCCGTTCATTATCAGGTTGGTCCTTGACAGTATGATGTTATTGATTTTTACTTTCAGGTTGTTGTAATCATATGGCTTGGTAATGATGTCCTCTGCCCCGCTTTCAAAAGCCTGGCGGATGGTCTGCGAGGTGTTTTTTACGCTGTGGATAATGACCGGTATGTGCCTGGTAGATGCATTCTCCTTTAATTTCCTGCTCAGCTCAATACCGCTCATGCCGGGCATCATAATATCTGTCAGTATCAGTTCAGGTTTTGTTTTCAGTGCCTTGTTCAATCCCGTCTGACCGTCCGGTGCCCGATCGATTTCGAATTCATCCCCGAGGCATTCCTGCATGTAGGAAAACTGGTCTTCTTCGTCTTCTACTATCAGGATCCTTTTTTTCCGTGGACTTCCGGAAGTGCCGGCAGGTTGCGGATCTGAAGGCCGTCTTGTTGCCGGACCGGGAAGTGGCTGGCCAACGGGATCTTTTAACTCCGCTGGATCGTAGCCCGACTTCTCACCTGGAAAACTAAAAATGAATGCAGCACCTTCACCCAATTTACTTTGAACAACCAGTGATCCCTTATGCAGTTCCGCCAGGCGTTTGGCCAGGTTCAGTCCGATACCTGATCCAGTATTTTTTTGCTGTTTCCCCTGGTAGAATAAATCAAATACATGAGCGATTTCCGTGTCCGGAATGCCCGTGCCCGAGTCAGTGACGGATATCTCTGTAATGGATCCCGCTGCCTGTAAGTCGCGCGTGACAGTTGCAACAATGATTTTGCCATCTGTCTCCGTGTGGTTAAAAGCGTTGGACAAAAGATTGAACACAATTTTCTGCACCTTGTCCTGATCGCACCAGACCAGATGGTTTATTTTGCTGTAATTAAACCGTACATCAATGTTCCGCTGATCGGCAATCCAGCCAAAGGACTTTATAATATCATTGATAAGCGAAGTAAGATCCACCTGAGTCACCGACAAATCCTGCGTTGTGCCCGAAATCTTGCGGAGGTCAAGGATCTGGTTAATCAGCTCAAGCAACCGCAGGCTGTTGCGTTGGATAATGTTCAACCGGAAGTTAACGAACCGGTCCAGCTTCGACGAAATGCCAATCAGCTCCCGTACCGGCCCTGTGATCAGGTTGAGTGGTGTTCGCAGTTCATGGGAAATGTTAGTAAAGAAGGTCAGCTTCATCTCATTGAGTTCCGTGATTTTTTCCTTCTCAATTTTTTCCAGGTACAACTGCGTTTTTAGCTGGTTCCTGACAAGTCTCCGCTTGTATACTAACCAGAGAATCAACACTGCCAGAATGCCATAGACCAGCTTCGCCCAGGGAGACAGCCATGGAGCGGGCTGTATAACAATTTCAACCTTTTTGGTTTCCCCGGTCCACAGATTATCATTGTTGGAAGCCATGATCAGGAAAGTGTAGGTGCCCGCATCCAGGTTGGAATAGGCTGCGAAGCGCTGGTCACTTTGCGCAACGATCCAGTCGCGGTCGTACCCTTCCAGCTTGTACCGGAATTTATTTTCTTCCGGCACTGCAAAGTGTAAAGCGGCAAAAACGAGCATGAAATTGTTTTGCCGGTGCGACAGCACGATCCGGTTGGTACTGTTTATGTCCTTTGTGAGCGTTTGCTCACCATCGTACAGTTTGTTTGGTATGATTGATTCGTTGAATACTTTGAAATCGGTAAGCGAAACAGTAGCCGGAAAGGGATTCGGTATAATCTTATCCGGTTGGAAATAGTTCAGTCCATTGATTCCACCGAAATACAAGACACCATCTTCATCTTTGAATGCCGCCTCGGTGAAACTGTTACTTTGTAATCCGTCCCGGTATGTGTAATGTTTTAATTTCTGGTCCGCCAGGTTATACCGCACTAACCCCAGACTGCTGCTTAGCCAAAGATCATCGTCCGACCCTTCGAGTATGGCGGTAATCTTCCTGTCTTTTAACTCAGGATTTGATACGCGGGTAAAATTGAGGTGTTCAGGGGTTGTTGTTAAAGGACAGATATTAAGTCCCGCGTCGGTGCCGACCAGGAGCCTGTTTTTGTTTTCCCGAAAAATGCACCAGACATTGTTGTTGCTCAGCGACTGTTCATTGCCGGCATCATGCAGGTAGTGCCTGAAACTGACCGTGCCCATTTCGTTGTAGGTAATACTGTTTAATCCTCCTCCAATTGTTCCCACCCAGATCACCTGTTCTACCGGATCGGCATAAAGAGTGAAACATTTATCAGTCGACAGTCCGTTGAGGCGCGTGATGGTATCAGTCTTACCCGTTGCCGGGTCAAATATCATTACCCCATCCCACGAGCAAAGCCAGATCCGTCCGAAACGATCGCCACATATGGAGCGGATAGCGACTCCCGGCTTTACCAGTACTGACCTGGTCCGGCCAATCTGGTGATACAAACCCATGTTGGTGCCTACCCATAATGAATTGGCATTATCACTGTAAAGGCAAATGATATTGCCCGCATCAATCTTGTCTTTTCCTGTATATGATACCAGGGCACTACTGCAAGCATTGTAGTTCAGCAGTCCGTCTTCGTCGGTCCCTATCCACAGGCCCTCATTGTTTTTACTCACTGCCGTAACAAACTTACCCTGGTACCCGAATTTGCCGGTTATACCTGTAAGCACCGGGGCAAATAAGGAAAACTTGTTGGCTGACATATTATAATAGTTCACCCCTTTCCGATAGGTGCCGACCCAGAGTGTGTTACTTGCATCGGTAAACAACACGTTGACCATGTCTTCGAGCAGGTTGCAGTATGGTTGTTGTGAATTGTACAGTTTTGCGGGTTCGAACTTCCCATCTGTCCGGATTTTAAAACTGAATATTCCCTTTGACCGCGTGGCAATCCAGAGGGTGCCGGACCTGTCCTTTGAAATATCGGTAATTTCAAGTTGGGGATTTCCGCCACGGAAAAAAATGCTGTACTGGTCGCTAAGGTTTATTTCAGTCCCGCTTAAGCTGGCGCTGAACAGGCCTCCCCGCTGGCCGATCCAGATATATCCGGAATCATCCTGGTACAAAGCGGTGATTGCACTGCTGCCGATTGCCGTGACTGGTTCTGCCATGGCCTGGCCTTTGCGCAGGATGAAAAGCCCGGTTGCAGTGCCGGCCCAGATATTGCCCTTCGAATCGCAAATAATCCGGCTAACACCTGTTCTGGGAAAATAAGCCAGATGCTTTACTGCCCATGACGATCCTTTTGCCGATGGGGAAATGATGCAAATCCCGACATCGGTACCTGCCCAGATATTTCCACTGCTGTCCGAGCAAACTGAATTGACCACATTGTAGCCCTGTGTTCCGGCCGACAAATCAATTTGTTTGGTAATATTCAGCGACGGATCATAAATGTTCAAGCCACCGCCATCTGTTCCGATCAGGATATTTCCGGATTTGTCGGCACTCAGGCTGAGGACACGGTTGTCGGAAAGGCTGGCCGGATTATTCGACTCGTGCCGTTTGACAAGGGTTGAAAAGCCATCAAAGCGATTCAATCCATCATATGTACCGATCCAGATAAAGCCTTTAGTGTCCTGGATGATGGCAGTAATGGAGTTTTGCGAAAGCCCGCCATTGTCACTAAGGCTGTTCCAGAAGATATTCTGGTTGGGAGGAAGAGGACAGTTTACCGGCTGGGCATTTGCGGTGAGGTTATTGACCAGTAAGATCAATACCAGGAATTGGGAAAGGTGGCAAACGGGACGCATAGCAATCAAATTTAATCTCCGAAGCAGCTGTTCGTAAATCAGAACAGGTCAGACCAAAAGTAATCAGATTCGGTTCCACAATATTTAATTCCAATGGAAAAACGATCCATTGTTACAAAACTGACCATAAATGTTACAAGCCTTACCTGAATTAAATTCTTGCTGATCTATTATTGTATCTCAAACGGTTGTAGAATGATTGCTGCCTCCCGATACGAAACTGCAGGCCACTGCACAATTCAGGTGTGTCACAATTTTCAGACTCCCGCCTTTGCCATTCTCTAACTAAAAACTGACATGCATGTACTCTTCACTCATGAAACTTATTTTGAATATCACTGCCTGCAATTCGACCTGGAAAACGGTCGTGTGCACGATGTTCATTTGTCTTTCGCTATCGGCTACCGGCCAGAATAAGACGGTGACCGGTTCCGTTTCCGCTGAAAGTGGCGAAAAGCTAACCGGCGTCAGTGTGCAACTCAAGGGCACACAAACCGGCAGCTTTACCGATCAGGCGGGGAATTTTTCAATGGCGGTCCCAACGGGTTCGCAGACATTGGTGTTTTCCTTCATTGGTTTCCAATCGAAGGAAGTTGTTGTGACAGGCGCCTCACCAATGAACGTGGTGCTGCAGCCGATTTCAAAGACCATGGACGACCTGGTGGTGATTGGTTACGGTTCCGTTAAACGAAGCGATCTCACCGGGTCGGTCGGAACTATCAAGGGGGTCGACCTGAACCGCCAGAAATCAGCCTCTTTCCTTGAAGCCATGCAGGGTAAGGTAGCGGGTGTACAGATCACCTCCCAGTCAGGCGAACCTGGTGCAGGGGTATCGATCAGTATTCGCGGTAACAACTCACTCAATGCAAGTTCCCAACCTTTATATGTGATCGATGGTATTCAACTGGATCCGAGTAGCCGTGAACTGGCTATCTCCAGTTACCAGTCTGATCGATCCTCCTACAATCCTCTTGCGTCAATTAACCCTGCGGATATTGAATCGATTGAGGTGCTTAAAGACGCCTCGGCCACTGCCATTTACGGATCGCGGGGTGCCAATGGTGTGATAATGATTAAAACAAAGGGAGGGCGGTCAGGGACCACCAAAGTGGACTATGACGGATCTGCGGGCATTTCAACAATGAACCGCCGGATCGATGTACTGGACGGGAAAAAATATGTGGACTATATGTTCTGGAGAAACCCGGCCGACTCAGCTTTCGGCAAAGGCGCATTGGTTGACCAGCGTTACACCGAGCCGAGGTATCGTGATGACCTGAAGCAATATGACTGGCAGGATGAGGTTTACCGCACCGGCACATTTCACTCGCACAATATCGGAATCAGCGGCGGCAACGAAAAAGTAGTTTACTCTGCCGGAGCCGGATATTATAAACAGGATGGGATGGTGAAGAATAACACCTATGAACGTTTTAGTGCGAGAGGTAAAGTAGATGTCAATACCGGAAAACGTTTTAAGTATGGGGTGAACCTGGATTATTCTTTTTCAAATGCGGTTGGCCTGATAGGTCAGACCGGCCCCAATTCGTTTACCGGTGTGCCATCACTGGCCGTGGTAACAAGACCTATCCTTGTAGCGAGGGCGGGTGAATCGCTGGCCAGCTTTATGCCTCCCGATAACCTGCTGCTGTACACCGACAAAAGGGTCTACTTCGACCGGATTTTAGGCGAAATCTATGGCGAATATGAGATTGCCACCGGTCTTCGGTTGCAGGTCACTACTGGCCTGAGCCGTACCAATTCCAAGGGGAATGAATTTTATGGCAAGAATACTGACTGGGGTTTCCAGTTCAAAGGATTTGCCGTAGCCTCCAGCGCCCAGTCAATCAATTATTTTGAACGAAACCTGCTTACTTACGATAAGGAAATCAATCCGAACCACCGGTTAAACTTCCTGGCTGGTTTTGAGATCAACGGCGCAAACTTTGAAACATTCAGGGTGCAGAATAACAATTTTGCCGATGAGAGTACCGGATTCCATGATATCTCCAAGGGTACCCAACCGCAGATCCCCACTTCTTATTTTGAAGAAAGCAGCCTGGCCTCCTATCTGGGCCGGGTGAATTATACCATGTTCGACAAATACCTGTTTACCGCAAGTATCCGTGCCGACGGATCATCAAAATTCGGAACCAATAACAAGTTTGGCTATTTTCCATCAGCTGCATTTGCCTGGAAACTAAAGGAGGAAAAATTCCTGAAGGATGTGAATTCAATCAGCAACCTGAAGCTCCGCATGAGTTACGGTGCTACCGGCAACGACCGCATCCCGGCTTACAGCGGTTCACCCCGGATGGGCAGCAGCAGTTTCCCCAGTAATGACCTGCTGGTATTCGGGCTGGCACCAATTTCCCCCAGCAACCCGGATCTCAAATGGGAAACTACTGTCCAGGGAAATATTGGAGTAGACGTTGAATTCCTGAACGGGCGTGTCCAGCTGACCGGTGACATTTATAGCAAGAAAACAAGGGACATGCTGCTGGAAGTAGCTATCCCATCCCAGTCGGGGTATAACAGGCAATGGCAGAATATCGGAACCTTGAAAAACCGTGGCTATGAACTTGCCCTTTCAACCATCAACCTGCGCACCAAACAATTTACCTGGACCACCAGTCTTAATCTTTCCGCAAACAGGAACACGATCCTTGACCTGGGAAGCCGTTCTTACCTCGACGTATTTATAGACGGGGGATGGCATTACAATGCAGGTCGGGTGGCACCGGGTAAACCAATTGGTTCCATGTATGGTTTTGTGGCCGATGGCATTTACCAGATGAGTGACTTCAACTGGCAGAATAACAATGATCCTGCTATCCCCGAATACGCCCGCGATTACTCGCTACGTTCCGGTGTGGTGGTATTCAATGGTACGTTCAGCCGACCCGGTGATATCAAGTTCAAAGACATCAATGGTGATGGAGTAGTTGATACCGATAATGACCGGGCTTTCATCGGAAGTTCAAATCCGAAATACTTCGGGGGAATTACAAATACGTTCACGTTTAAAACAGCAAGCGCCGGCACGATCGACCTTTCTTTCCTGCTCACTTACTCGATTGGCGGCGAGATTTACAATGCCGGCAACTACTGGTTGTCCGGAATACAGGGTGCATTTAATATGTCCGATCGAAACTGGGATAATGCGTGGCTGAATGAAAACAAGCAATCCGACCGGTATGCAAATCCCAACTCGTCCACCCTGGATTTCGTAAGCAGTTATAACGTGGAAAGTGCGTCGTATATGCGACTGAACAATCTTACCCTTGGTTACGCACTGCCGTCTGCATTGCAATCGAGGATGAAAATGCAGGGTTTCCGTTTTTTCATCACTGCCCAGAACCTTCATGTGTGGAGCAAATACACGGGGTATGATCCGGAAGTGGCTTCAAACAATCCGCTGCTGCAGTCATACGACCGGATAAACGGGCCACGACCATTCAGTTTGCTTTTTGGTATCAATGCTTCCTTTTAATTGTAACAACACATCTATATGAAATCAATAATTTCAATAATAACCATTTCTGTTTCTTCCATGCTCCTGTTCAGTTGTAACAAGAACAGTGAATTCCTGCGGGAGAACATGCAGTCAAATACTTCTACAGAAGATTTTTATAAAACCCCCAACGACTTTGAGATTGCGCTGACCGGGGCGTATGCGGCTATCTCAAACGGACGTCTTACCAACCACGATGACTTCACGCGCGGGATACTTATTGCGCAGGCTGCCGGAACGGATGAACTGGCTGCAAGATTTGACTGGGGGGACGGAGATCCCTCGTCTATGAGCCGGTTGGGAAGGTTGTCGGTTACACCTCTTACACCATCCTATCTCCCCGGTATCTGGCAGGTATTATATGCCGGCATCAACCGGGCAAATCTATTGCTGGAGCGCATAGATGGTGTCGATTTTCCTGACGCCGTGCAGAAGAAGCGCATCATTGCGGAGGCGAAATTCCTCCGGGGCTTTTATCATTTCTACGCATCCATGTTGTGGGGTGGCATTCCACTCGTAACCAGTACTGCCAAAGAGAAATGGACAGCCCCCCGTTCATCTGTTGAAGAAGTGTATAACCAGATTGAAGCGGACTTTACAACGGCGCTTCCTGATCTTGCATTAGCCCCTACCACACTGGGTCGTGCCACCAGGTACACGGCGGAAGCGTTTTTGAGTAAAATGTATATCTACCTGGCAAGTTGCAAGGAACACCACGTAGGTGATCTTGCCCCGCTTATGGCAGATGGAAAGAATATTAACGGATTTGACTGGGTTGATGCGCCATCCGCATGGCAGAAAGCCGATGGGTTCGTCCAGGATGTATTCCAGAATTCAGGATACCGTCTTGCGGACAGCTACAGTGACCTTTTTTACCCTACCACAAAAGGAGAACAATACAACGAATTCCTTTTTGAATCGGAAAGTGAGCAGGTGGAAGCATGGTACCTGCCAGGTGATTTCCTGGTTGCGGAAGGCGATTGGCCTACAAATGGCGGTTCGGGTGCGCCAATGCGGCCATCGCATGAACTGGCGATGAAGTATTCTACTGCTGATCTGAGGTACCAGCACAATATTGTGCGCTATATCCCATTCACTAATGATCCACTGTTCAAGATCGAAAAAAAGGGTGGAAAAGATTTTGCAATACCCCTTGCATTTGATCCATCGCAGCCAGACTTTATCAGTATTGGGAAAGTGCGGCAGACCATGCCATACGAATACACCATTCCGGCATGGGCCGGAGTCCAGAATATCCCGATTCTCCGTTTTGCTGAAGTCATACTTTTTTACGCGGAAACCAGGTTCAAGCTGGGCGATGAGGCGACGGCAAGGGAATTATTGTACAATCTCCGTCTGCGCGCAGCGGGAGGGGTTGCTACAGTCGCAGACCAGTTAACTGCCGACTACCGGAACACTGACTTTATGATGGAACTGATGGATGAAAGAAGCAGGGAACTGGTAGGCGAGGGTCAAAGAAGGGCTGACCTGATCAGGAATGGGATGTATAAATCTTCCCTGTTTGGGATCCAGACTGAAGGCGCACAATACGGTTACTTTAACCAGTCATGGAAGGCTATCCAGGAAAATTATGCTGATTATAAAATCTGGTACCCGATTGTCCAGGACGAGCTCTCGGTAAACCCTAATCTTTTGCAGAACCCAGGCTACTGATGTTTGCTGAACCTCTAAAAGAGCTGACTACATGAAAATATGTGTAACGTTGCTGTTATTCCTGGTTGTTTTTGTCTCAACTGCGCAGAAAAGGAGTACGGTAGTTTTTGAAGATTTTGTGACGGACCATTCCGTCCGCGACTTTACCCCTGCTGTTCTTCGCGCGGTGGATTATATTAAAAAGCACCACATACAGCGCCTTGTGTTCAGCCCTAAACGATATGATTTTTACCCTGACAGTACTGTTGACAAGTATGTGTTTACAAGTAATAACGATGAGGGGTTGAAGAGAACGGTTTTTATGTTATCCGGCATCAGTGATCTTGAGATCGACGGGCAGGGTGCGGAGTTTATCTTTCATGGGTATGTATCCCCCTTCAACGTTGAAAATTCCAGCAATATCCGGTTCAGGCATTTTACGATTGACTGGAGCAGGACTTTCCATAGCGAAGGAACAATTGTGGAAGTGGGCAATCATTCGGTGGATGTCAGGTTTGGTCCGGAATACCCGTATAAAATTGAAAGTGGGTTATTACTTTTCAACGATAGCCTTGGTAATGATTATCCTTACGGAAGCATTCTTGAATTTGACTCCCGAAAAATGGAAACTGCCTATATGGCCCGGGACTATTACCTGGCCGGAAACCAACCCGCCATCTCGCTGTCACCGGGCGTTGTGCGGATATTCACTCCCGACCTTACCGGTACTGTGGGAAATGTGTTTGTGTTCAATCCAGCGAAAAGGTTAGTCCCGGCGTTCGTCGTGGCCGACTCAAAAGGCGTCACTTTCGATTATGTGACCATTTATCATTGCGGGGGTATGGGCATAGTGGCCCAGCGCAGCAGTAATTTCCTCATCAATCACCTGGTCGTTTCCCGCAATCCAAAAAAAGACAGGGTACTTAGCGTGACCGCCGATGCCACTCATTTTGTCAACTGCTCGGGATTTATCAGGATTGATTCCTGCGTGTTTGAAAACCAGATGGATGATGCTACCAATATCCATGGAATATATGTGCAGGTAGCCAGACGCCTGTTACCGGAAAAACTGCTGGTGGAACTCATCCATGAACAGCAATACGGGTTTGATTTCATCCGACCGGGGTCGGCACTGGAGTTTGTACACAATACAACCATGGAAGCCTACGATACCATGAAGGTAAAAAGTGTAAAAAGGCTCAATAAACAATTCACAGAGATTACGTTTGACAAGCCTTTGCCGCAAGAGATGGTTGTTGGCAAAGACGTGCTGGCTGCCATTGGGCTATATCCTGACGTTACAATCTCCAACTCCGTGATCCGGAAAAACAGGGCCCGTGGTATGCTGATCGGCTCGAGAGGGAAAGTCATTATCGAACGTAACATTTTTCACACACCGGGTGCTGCAATCCTGTTCGAGGGCGATGGAAGTTACTGGTTCGAGCAGGCGGGTGTGCGTGACGTAACCGTGAGGGACAATGTCTTTGACAATTGCAATTATGGAGTATGGGGAAATGCGGTTATCCAGATCGGATCCGGCGTTCAGCAGGAATACCGGTCGGCCAGCAGGTACAACCGCAACATCCGCATTCATGGAAACACTTTTAACTCTTTTGATCCAAGAATCCTGACCGCGTATTCGGTTCAGGGGCTTGCTTTTTTTGATAATGTGGTGCATGAAAGCAGCGAGTATCCTAATAAATTTATTGGTTCACAGCAGTTCAATGTATCTGACTGTAGCGACATCCGCATCGATAAGCCGCAGGTACGTGCCGATGGAGCAACCGTATCGGGCCGCTAGTTATTGATCGCCTCATTATCTAAATCCAGTTATTAGCATGAGAGTATTGCTGCTTTTGTTTGGCTCTGTAATTTTTTCATTGGCTGCCATTGGGCAGGATAGTTCCCATTTCCTTCCCAATACTGCTTATGATATTTTCCCGGGTGATTATGCCGATCCGTCAATCGTGCGTGACGGTAACGATTATTACATCACGCATTCCACTTCGGGGTTACTTATCTGGCATTCCACCGACTTGTTGCACTGGACTCCTGTGGCGCGTCCCCTGCCGGGGTACTCGCCGGATGTATGGGCTCCCGAACTATTGATTGACAAAGGTCGCTTTTACATTTATTACCCGTTAAAGGGAAAAGTTTTTGTCATCTCGGCTGATTCGTTGAAGGGCGTCTGGTCCAAGCCTGCTTATGTCGGTATCGACGGAATTGATCCTGGTATTCTGACAGATGAAAACGGCAAACGTTTTATTTATATGGATGCGGGTCGTGTCGCTCCGCTTTCCAAAAACGGACTTAAAGGGTCCGGACCGCTTCGAACGGTGTACAGCGGATGGAAGTATCCGGAGGACTGGGTAGTGGAATGTTTCTGTCTTGAATCACCCAAGCTGGTTTTTCATGAAGGATACTACCATATGATTTCGGCACAGGGTGGCACTTCCGGCCCCGGCACCAGCCATATGGCTGTTTCGGCGAGGTCACGTACAGCTGAGGGTCCTTGGGAAAATTCCCCTTATAATCCGATTGTTCATACATGGAAAAATACAGACGAGTATACATCAAAAGGCCATGGTACCATATTCAGCGCTGCAGATGGGTACTGGTATATCGTTTACCATGCTTATAAAAACAACGAGATATCCAAAGGCCGGCACACGCTTATTGAAAGGATTCAGTGGACAACGGATAACTGGTTTCAGTTATCATCACATCCCGATACTGCGACCCGGTATGAGGTAATCAAAAATACCCGTCCGGGCAGTGATACATTCAGTAGCGGTACGCCCAATCTTCAATGGCTGTTTGCCGGCAAGGGAATGCCAGCGAATTGCAGGATGTCCGGCAACAGGTTAATTGTTCCGAGTGCTGACCCGTCTGTTAAAAGTCTTTCCGTGATCACAGCCGATAATTCCTATACGGCTTCCATTCAATTCAAACTTTCAGGCGACGCAACGGCCGGACTCGGTGCTTTTTATAACGCCAGCCACTATATAGCCCTTAGTATCCGGAGCGGGAAACTGGTGGTTCTGCGCGATGGGCGCGACGCAGGCCCTGTGATTGAAACCCGCGATCTTCGTTTTATAAAAATGCGTATGAACCGGAGCGATCTCAGCTTTTTATATAGCAGCGATGGTAAGATCTGGAAAACCTATCCCAACTCTTTTGAAGTGTCCGGCTTCCAGACGAATGTTCTCGGCGACTTTGGCAGCCTCCGTCCGACAATGTTTATTAAGGGAATGGGCGACCTGATAGTAGAGGCATTTCACTACAATCCCGAAACAATTGATTAACGCGAAGGGCTGAATCCAGAAATTCACTTTATGGCAAACAAATTATTTTCAATGCGGGCAGGATTATGGATGGTCATAGTTGCCTGTCTTACAATTCAGGCACTCGGGCAAGAAAAATTCAGGTGGAAAAATCCGGTACGTTTCGCGGGTGCTGCAGGCGTTTACCGTGATGAAGTACGTGATCCGTGTATTATCAAGGAAGGCTCCACCTACTACCTGATCCATACGATGTTTCCGTTCACGCACAGTGACTCCCGTGATTCCACCAGACCCGATTATAATTCTTCCCCCGGCATCAGGTTGTATCAGTCTGCCGACCTTAAAAACTGGACGGTGGCCCCGACCGCAATTGCGGATGGCTGGCTGGTGAAGTCGTCAATGCTTGCTGATAGCCTGCCCTATAAGCATCGCTTCTGGGCACCGGAAATCCACAAAATTGATAACCGGTTTTACCTGGTGTTTACTGGCAGTAACTGGATCAGTGACAGTTTCAACCCCACGGGTAATATGCACGACCTGAATACCTTCATTGGAGTCAGTGATAAAATTACCGGTCCTTATGAGCATATCACTTATGTGCCTGGCGGTGCTTGTGACCTCACGATCCTCGACGATAAAAAGTCCGGAAAAGTGTACGCCTATATTCCGGGAATGGATGTGTTTGTCCAGGAAATCGATCTTTCACAAATCGAGCATGACAGGATCTTACTGAAAGGCGACCGTACTAAGATAGTTACTGCAACAAACAACGATATTAAAGCTGACTGGGATTACAAATACCTGGAAGGACCTTTTCCAAAAATAATCAATGGCCGGTACTATCTTTTTTTTGCCGGCCTTCGTAAAGACGGTCAGCGGTCCACCGGTTTTGACCAGCATGATGACCTCGAATACTGGACCGGGGTTGCCTCTGCATCGGCGGCAACCGGTCCGTTTAAAAAGTCTCGCACAGGTAAAGATTTCTGGGGTGGCCACGTAGCAGTCTTTGATGGACCTGCCGGGCGAATATGGTTATCCTACCGGGGGGAAAAGCTGGAGGGTACACGCGGTTTACTTTGCATTGACCCGGTCCAGGGAGAATCACAGGCCGGTGGGTTAGTTATTCCTGGTCCATCCAATACCACACAAGTGATCCGCTCGAAACAAACTGAAAAATGAATGCCTCAAGACTGGTCATCCTGCTATTGCTTTCGCTGGGGTCGAATATCTATGGCCAGCAGGACCTTGCCCGGGTGATTGACAGCGCACTAAAGACCGGTAACCCTACGATCGTGTTGCCTAAGCAGGATTATGTATTGAAGCTGGAAAATTTAAAACCGCTGTTGCTTCGCGATTTACACAATATCCTTATTGATGGGGGTGGTTCGACCGTAACCTGTCTTCGACCTACACAGGCTGTTCAGATATCCAATTGCACAAACCTGAAATTTGCCAATTTCAGTTTTGACTATGATCCTCTCCCGTTTATCCAGGGTTTCGTCACGATGCTTGATACGGCGGAAGGCATGTGGATGGAGGTAGAAATCGAACCGTCTTTTGATATAAGGGGAATTGAAAACAACCTGCCGGACAGGTTGCAGATTTTTAATCCTGTTACCCTGGAATTGAGGAGTAATCTGTTTACCTACTGGCGTCAGGATTTTACCCGTATTGAACATACGTCCGGCAGAAGGTTCCGGGTGTACAATGTACAATCGCATCTCGGGCATAACATTTCGCCGGGGGATAGAATTGTTTTTTCAATCGATTCACCCGGTCCCTCCAGGCCACACGCCATCGTTCTTGACTCCTGCAGTTCAGTCCTATTGCAGGATGTAACGGTGTATGCATCCAATTGTTTTGGTTTTTTCGAACAGGAAGGTACCGCGAACAGGTACTTCAGGTGCAGGGTGACTAAAAGGACGTACGACCCAATTTCCTTACCTGTCCGTCTGCGATCGACTAACGCCGATGCGTTTCATAGTAAAGCCGCAATCCGGGGACCGGTAATTGAAGAGTGCACATTTCAGTACCAGGGCGACGATGGAGTTGCGATCAACAGCAGCTTTTATGAAGTGATTTCGGCCAATAAGTTTTCTGTTGATGTGATTGGCAGATACGGCTATCCAAAAATGAGGATTGCTGACAAGGTGCAGTTTGTGGATTCTGCCGGAAAAAGGTCCGGCAGTTCAATCCTGATGGGTATCACGGAAATTGTCGGGAAGGCTGAAACCGGTACAAGTGATCACTTGCGCACGGAATTACCAGCTGAGTCCCGGGGGATGCGGATTTTTCGGCTCGTGCTGGCAGATCAGTTGAGCCTGCCCCCGGGTGTCCTTGTTAGTTCCCTTGATATGGCAGGAGCGGGGTTCCGGGTTGTAAACAACACGATTGGATTTACGAGAGCCAGGGGAATTTTAGTAAAGGCTTCCGGGGGAGTTATATCGGGAAACAAAATCGAAGGCTGCGAACTGGCGGCTATTGTGGTGGCTCCTGAGTTTGGATGGATGGAAGCGGGCCTTTCTGAGAACGTTCACATAATCAACAACTCGATAAAAAACTGCATGTTCGCCAACAGTGCGTACGGGATTGAACAGGCAGCACCCATCTCCGTTGTCGTATTAAACAGGTTTGGCCAGTTCAGTGCTGCCGGTTCGCTGCGGAATATTTTTATCAAAAACAATAAAATTACCGATAGCCCGTGGCCCGCAATCATGGTCACTTCCGTTTATCATGGGTCAGTTACTGGCAATGTTATCGGACGTCCTGGGGTTTTCTCCCGGACACACGGTCAGAACTTTGGTGTTATCAATTCCAAAGCGATCTGGACCCGCCATACGAAGCTGGTCAGTATGCAACCGTTATAGTTGCAGGCAGGAACAGCGGTCAATCCACTTTAGCGGATTATTACTTCGGTGCGTTCAGTATGGTCGGTCGATCAAACTGAAACTTTTCTACCGTATCAATACAAAAGTGCCTTTCAGGAATATCTCACCCTTTACATCTTTACCGCGAACCTGGTAAATAAATACCCCTGCGTCCCTTGGAACTGACCCCAGGGTTCCATCCCAGCCTTTTGATGGATCTGTTGTTGTAAATACTTTATTTCCCCAGCGGTCAAAAATGCAGAATTCTTTCAGTACTAATCCGGCCGATACCGGAATGCGATAAACATCATTTATCCCATCATGGTTGGGTGTGAAAGCAGAAGGCATAAACACAGGTGAATAGATCCTGGCCATCGCTTCGGCTTTTGCCTCGCAACCCGCAACCGAGCGAACAAGGAGTGAAAAACGCGTATCCGCAAGGAGGGGTATGGACACGGTGCTCAAGGATGCCGCATCGATTACCTTGGCAGCAGGTGTCCATTGAAAGGTTGACGAAGGCCCGCTGACTGAAGCGCGCAGGTTGATATTTCCCTGATAATTGATTATGGTATCTGACGGGGAGATGCTGACCACGGGCAGCGGATTCACCAATACACCCAATGGCAATGAACTGATTTTTGAACCGGTGCACTCACTTCCCGTATTGGTAACCTGGAGAACCACTTCATCGCCGTTGCCTATTGAAGTACTGGTAAAAGAATTCCCGGATTGGCCGGCTACACTGCTGCCATTGACCAGCCACTGGTAGGATGGTCGTGTACCTGTATAAACAACATCCGATGTGAACGTAACCGGTTTGCCGGCACACACTTCTGTCGAGCTGGCTTCAATCGTTACGGCTGTAACCGGATTGGGAGTTACACGCAGGATAACCGGGGCCGATTCACTGGCTGCCGGTGCGCCGCAGCTGGCTGTCGGGTCCGCAATGACAAGGCAGGTAACCTGGTCACCGTTGGCCAGGCCATTGCTGGTGAAGTTGGCCGTGGTGACCCCGGTTGCCGATCCATTCACACGCCATTCGTAAATGATGTCCTGTCCCTGGTGCTGAACCGTGGATGTGAATTGTGCCTGCTCACTAAAGCAGATGGCGGACTTCACCGCGTTTATTGTAACTACCGGCGGCGTATTGGTTCCCGAAGTTATTGTGATCTTATTGCTGGGTACGGTAACGGGAGTTGAACACATCATTGTTGTGAGGATACATTGCACAACATCGCCATTGGTCAGTGTAGTGGAACTGAAGGCGCCATCAAACGACACCGGAATCCCGTTCACTTCCCACCTGTACGAAGGGGTTGTGGCGTTCGTAACGGTGGACTGGAAACTAATCCGCTCGCCCGGGCAGGCAGCAGTAGTGGGGGCGGAGATTACGATGGAAGCCGTAACGGTCGGAGGCGTTGTAATGACCGCACTTATTTTACGTATGCGGTGGTTGAAGTTGTCGGCAAAATACAGGTCGCCGTTTGCGTCAATTGACATAGCAGTCGGGTAATGGAACGTGGCGGAGAGTGCGCTACCCCCGTCCCCCGTAAAGCCATTGGCGCCGGTTCCTGCAATTGTATTGATGATACCGGTTGCAATATCTATGATCCTTGATTCATCATATTCGCCAATGTAAATATTGCCTGCATCGTCGAGCGACAGCGCACTGGGATCATACAGGTCAGCCGCAGTAGCAGGCCCGCCGTCACCACTGTGTGCGTATGCAGTGGTACCCGCGAGTGTAGTAATGACGCCGGTAATGGCGTCAATTTTCCTGAGCCTGCACGCAACATTCCCGTTTGATTCAATAAAAAGGATGTTGTTGTTTTTATCAAGCTTTACTTCGACAGGATTTGCCGTTGCGGCCAGCACTGCCAGTCCGCCGTCACCCGCCGATGCAACCTGCCCGGTTCCGGCAATAGTGGAAATGACTCCGGTAGCTAACGTTATTTTCCGGACACGATTATTGTCGCTGTCTGCAAAATAGAGGTTACCTGCCGCATCGCAGGTAAGTCCGGAAGGGCGGCTGACCTGTGCGGTTGCTGCCGGTCCGCCGTCACCACTGAAACCCGCAGTGCCGGTGCCAGTTACTGTGCTGATAATTCCGGTGTTAAGATTTATTTTACGGATATAGTGGCCGCCCCATTCAGAGATGTACAGGTTCCTGTTCTGGTCAATACAAAGATCGGAGGGGAACTGCATGGTTGCGGCCGATGCCGGTCCGCCGTCCCCACTGTGCCCTGACACATCCGAGCCCGCAACACCGGTAATGATTCCGGTAGCAAGGTTCACTTTGCGGATGGAATTAGTACAGGTAAGATAAAGGCTTCCCTGCCGGTCAAGACAGATTCCGTATGGGTATGGTAACCCCGCACAAAGCGCCGGACCATTGTTGCCGATGTTTCCGTTGTACCCGCTTCCCGCAATGGTAGAGATTAATTGGGCTTCCGGTGCAAGCGCACAGAAAAGCAGCAGGAGTATTGCGCAGTACCGGAGTGCCATAGATGTTCCCTATTTGACGAAGATTACCTGGCGGTTGTTAGAAATGGTACACAAGGATACACAAAATTCTGAATGAGTTCTGCAAAAAGTGATTTGCAGCGCCGGCCCGGAATACCGGGTGGTGCGGGTCAATTGAAGAAGGGGTTTATGTCGACTAAGGGCTATTACGCCGCCCCGTCGTATGCTGTGTGACGCCGAGGCAGGAAATACGTAATTTAGCAGCGGTAGTGAGTCCCACCCGATGCTGCCTGAAGCGGCTTGCGCAAATCACCTCCAGGAAAAGGCTAAACGTTATCCGGGAGAATCAACAGAAGCCGGGAGATATTTTTGATAAATGAAAAAAGACAGAACCATGCGTTTAACACTTTACTCTATAGTTTCCAGCATCCTCCTTTTATCGGCCACCGCAAACGGGCAGCAGAATGTCGGGTTCAGGCAAACAGCGATCCGGTCACCCTTTGTTAATGAAACAGGGACGGTTACCTTCAGGCTACGGGCACCACTTGCCCGCACGGTATCTGTCAAGGGCGATTGGGAAAGCGGGAATGGAACAGGTATAATGACGAAGGATACCGCGGGCATCTGGACGTACACCACGGGCAAACTACCTTCCGATTTATATATGTATGCGTTCATGGTGGACAGTGTAAGGATACTGGATCCCGCGAATGCGTTTTCTTACCGGGATGTCGGCAACCTGTTCAGCCTGTTTATCATCGATGGCGGCAATGGCGACCTGTACAGCGTAAAGGATGTACCGCACGGGAACATGTCAAGTATCTGGTACCAGTCTGCCCAGTACAAGGTTGAACGGCGCTTGACCGTTTATACCCCGCCCGGTTACGAAGAGGGAAAAGAAAAATTTCCGGTGTTATACCTGCTGCATGGCAGCGGTGGCGATGAGGAAGCGTGGCCCACGCTTGGCCGCGTTTCGGAAATAATGGATAACCTGCTTGCCCAGGGAAAAATTGTTCCCATGATTGTCGTGATGCCCAATGGTAATCCATCAAAACAAGCCGCCCCTGGTGAAACAAGTGAGAACTACAATTACCTACCGGTGATGAGTAATAACCTGCCTCGTTCAGGTGATGGGTCGTATGAGTTTTCGTTTCCGGAAATTGTGAATTTTATCGATCACCGGTACCGGACAAAAGCGGAAAAATCCAAACGCGCGGTGGCAGGGCTTTCCATGGGTGGATTCCATTCGTTGCTGATATCAGCCAACCACCCGGATCTGTTTGACTATGTCGGTTTGTTTTCCCCTGGTACTCCTTCCAGCCGCAGCCTTGATTCAACCAGGCCGGCATATGCAAACCTTGACCAGAAGTTCGCGCTGCAAAAAAAGAAAGGAGTCAAGCTTTACTGGATAGCAATCGGCAGCACTGACTTTTTATACGACGGCCTGCAAAACTTCAGGAAAAGATTTGATAAAATTCAATTTCCTTACACCTATTACGAGTCATCCAGGGGCCACATCTGGAGTAACTGGCGGATGTACATGTTGCAGTTTACCCCGATGCTGTTCAGAAATAAATAGCGATTGGTCATAACACCTTGCCCGATGTGTTGTGCACGGTGCTGGAACAATGATGTGGAAACCCTGTTGTGTTATTCAACTTTCCGGATAAACCGGGAAGCCCCGTATGTGTTCAACTGAAAACCTTCCGTCTTTCCCTGTGCCAACCTGAATACCAGGTTCAGGAAACCGGAGTTGGAGTAAAATTCCGTTTCACTGGCAGCATACAACGGATATGTTTCCGTTGGGGATACGTATAATACGAGTTTACCTTTTTCGCTTTTGACCTGCACGTGGTTGCCCGGCCCTGTCTCATACCGGCCTTCATACCGGTGAAGTACCGCCGGGGCAAGCGCTAATTTCGGTTTTTCAAATACAAATTGTAATCCCCGGGTATAGGTTTCACTCTTTGTTCCCGAATGCCCGGTGTTCACCAGTATGCTCGACTTTACCGTAGTGGCATTTTTTCCGGCCGTCAGTTTTGCTGCAAATTTTTCATAAGCCGGCCGGCTTCTTTCCACGTCACCAATCGTCATGTAAACCCTTTTGGCATTAGATAATTTGCCGCCTGCCAGTTGTTTTTCATATCCCGATAACGCTTCTTTATCCCAGCCGATAGCCGGGCTTGCGGCCACATATCCGCTGAAGAGGTCGGGTTGGGTAAACAAGGTATAAAGTGTGAAAAGTCCGCCCAGGGAACAACCCATCAGGATGCGGCCACTGTCCGATGCCTGGTAATTTGATTCAACAAACGGGAACAATTCGGTTTTCATGAAAGATAGGAACTGATCAGCGTGCCCGCCCTGTGCGGCATTGCCATCATTGGTGGGGGTGTAGTCCCTTACCCGCAGGCTGTCGGGGTTAGGGTTCACACCTCCCCACGTAACACCGACCACAATCAGTTCCGGGATAAATCCATCATAATACTGCTGACCATATATTGATTTTACCAGTGGGAAATCCCATTGTGAATCCATCAGGTAGACCACGGGATACTTTTTGGCAGTAGTGCCATAACCTGCGGGCAGCAGGACCTGCAACTCATATTCCTGTCCCACCACGGCCGAAGACAATTTCCTTAACTGTGATCCGGGAATCTGCACCTGGGGATATTGGGCGAAACACCAGGCGTGCATACCAAGCAGGCAAAATAACGTGAACAGTTTTTTCATGGTCGTATTATTTAATGATCCCATTTCAGGTTGATTTTCTTGCCCGACTTCGCCGCAGCATAGATTGCATCCACGATGATAAGGTCCTTCAGGCCTTCTTCCCCGTCGACCGGTATCTCAGGTGTTTTACCTGCCAGTATAATGTCGGCCATTTCATCCATCTGTACTGTCTGGTGGGTTTTGTGTACCGCAACCAGTTCACCTTTATGTGTGTTGCCCTTGATAGGTCCATAGCCGGTGGCCGGAAAAAGTTCGGCAAAACCCTTCTCCCCATTCAGGTAAAATTTGTCGAGCCCGTTCATTGAATACGTCGATAAACAGGATGCCACTGCGCCGCCCGGAAAGCCAAGCTGGAACTGGATGGTTTCATCCACACCCGGTTTGAATTTTACCGGATCCGTTTTTGTTTCCTCCGCAGTGACCCAGACCGGATTTTCGCCAGTCATATAC
>SDZZ01000029.1 GCA_004173255.1 Chitinophagaceae bacterium
GCTTGTTGTTTGTAAACCGAAAATAGGTAACCGCAACGGATAATACAAGTTTTTCGCGGCACCCGGGTTATTTCCGGGCAGGCACTACCAATTTGCCTTCCTTCATCACGAAGCGAACGTCCATCAGCTCTTCCAGGTCACGGTCCACGTTGGCTCCCACGGCAATAATATCGGCAATGTATCCCGCTTTCAGCACACCAACTTTACCCTTAAAATTTGCCTGCTCTGCCGCGTTGATAGTTGCAAACTTCAGGCAGTCGGCAACAGGGATGCCCGCCTGGTTATAACCAAGGATAGTGCGCTTGCTGGGAACGGAGAAGGGCAGGTGGAAATCGATGTAGTCGTCGGATCCCGCCGCAATCTTCACACCTTTTTTGAATGCCCGCATCAACCGGTTTTCGGGCGAGCGGATGGATTTCATAAAATCATGTATGCTGGTGCTGTCGTTCGGGTCGTTGATGGCAAAATATTGTTTCATCATCAGGCTGTCGCCGTCGGTTGGTACCAGGAACACGCCTTTTTTTACCATCAGGTCCATCACGGAATCCTCAATTGAATAACCGTGTTCAATCCCGTCGACCCCACCCATCACTGCCGTATACACCGACCGGCTGTTGGTTGCATGGGCTGTTACCCGGATCCGGTACCGGTGCGCTTCTTCCACGATTGCCCTGATTTCTTCCACACGAAGCATGGTATTGTTGGGGGTATTATTTGCAAAAATCTTGATAACGGTGGCGCCCTGGTTTACATTTTCGCGAACTGCCGTGATTCCGTCTTCCGCATTTTTTACAATCCGGTATTCGTCCTTTGCCAGGTCCTGGTGTTTGAAAATGGTATGCGGCAGTTGCCCGCCTTCGGTGGAGAGACCAGGTCCGGATGTACGCATGCGCGGACCGGGAACAAGCCCTTCATTAATGGCGCGTTTCAATGCCATGTCGGCAAATAAGCCGGAGTTGCCAAGGTCCTGCACGGTAGTAATGCCAGCCTCTATATAAGATTTTGCCCTGGCCGCACCATATATGGCCCGGTACGCGTCGCCATCTAGTGTAAGGGCGCGGTTCATATCCATGCTGGGTTCATTGTTACCGGGCCAGATAATTTCCCTGTACAATAAATGGGTGTGGCAGTCGATCAGCCCGGGCATTACGGTGGAAGCTGAAAGATCAACCAGCGTATAGTTGCTGGTTTCTTCCGCAGTCAGTTTGTCGGTGGCTTTTACCTGCTCAATTTTGTCGCCACGAACCAGGATCGTTTTTCCCTTTTCAAACAACCCGGTTTCACTGTTGAATAACTTACCGGCGTTGATCCGGTACATGTCAGGTTGCTGGGCCAGGGCAGACAGCACGATGAGGCAGCAGAGGAAGGTCAGCACCTTTTTCATATCCGGAATTTGAGGGAAAGATAAAGATTCCCGGTGTGGCATACCTGCATACTTATATTATTTGCCACACGATGGGATTAACACCGAAAGGGCGCATGATGGAGTTATCCATTGATGGACGCAGGGAACCGGCGGCGTACGCGGCTCAGTGTTTCATTGGTCATGTTGAGATAGGAAGCAATATATTTCAGTGACACCCGGTTGATCAGTCCCGGATTGGTATCCATAAACCGTTTGTATTTTTTTTCGGCCGAGGGGATCCGGCAGATATACGCCCGCTCTTCCGCACCGCGGTAATTTTCTTCCAGCAGTTTGCGACCCACAACATTGGTTTCCGGGAAACTGGCATACAGGTGCTCTATCACCTCATAGGGGATGCTCACGAGCGAACAGTTTTCGATTGCCTGCACATATTCCTTGGAAGGGATCCGGAGCCCGAGGTTGCGGATAGACGCTACCACGTCATTTTCTTCATTTATCCAGGTCGTGATCTCCTTACCTTCTTCCTTGATATATCCGCGCACCACGCCGCTCAGGATGAGGAACAGTTCGGGCGCCTCCTGGCTGGGCTTGATCAGGAATTTGCCTTTACCAATCTCAATGGGGTGGCTGTTTTCATCGATACAGCGGATAGCCTCCCCAGATAACGGATGCACCATATTAAAAAAGGTACTGAGCGGGGAATGGTGATCGGGCGTGTTCCAGATAGTACGTACCGTGGTTTTTAACTTATTGGTCATGTGTAAAAAACGAATCTTTTATTGTTGGGAATGGCAAGATAAATCAAAGCACTACAAAAACCATCCGGTAACCCTGATGCAAACGGAAAATGGTTTAAATTGGGACACATTACTATTATTTTAAATCAACCCGCCAATGCGCCCAGTTTACCTTTTGCTTTTCTGCCTGTTCAGTGTTGCCGCAATGGCTGCACCAAAGGATTCATCGTACATGCAGCTGCACTACGACAAGTTTGAATACCGTATACCCATGCGTGACGGGGCAAAGCTTTTCACTATTGTGTACGTGCCGAAAGACCATTCAAAACAGTACCCGTTCCTGATGAACCGCACCTGCTATAATGCGTCCGGGTATGGCAACTTTGAAACGCATGGTCATCCATCTGACTACCTGGTTCGTGAAGGATACATTTTGGTATTCCAGGATGTGCGGGGACGTTACATGAGTGACGGGGTGTTTAATAATATGACGCCAAACATTCCCGGCAATGACCGCAAAAAGAAAAATGACGTGGATGAAAGTTCAGACACCTGGGACAGCATTGACTGGATGGTGAAAAATATCAAAGGCAATAATGGAAGGGTGGGGATCTATGGTATTTCCTATCCTGGCTTTTACTCTGCCGCTTCGCTGCCCGATGCACACCCTGCACTGAGGGCGGTGTCCCCCCAGGCACCCATCTCGGACTTCTTCTTTGACGACTTCCACCACAACGGTGCCTACCTGGAAAGTTATTCACCAGCATTTGCAGTATTTGGCTACCAGAAAAAAGATACCACGCGCAAGGACTGGTTCAACGAACAGATGATGCGCATGTACAGTAAACCGGTAAAGGATGCCTACGAGTTTTACCTGCAGATGGGCCCGCTGAAAAACCTGACTGAAAAAATACACGGTGATAACTTTTTCTGGAATCAGATCATCGACCATCCAAACTATGATACGTTCTGGCAGAAAAGGAATATACTGCCACACCTGACCAACATCAAACCCGCAGTATTGACCGTAGGTGGCTGGTTCGACGCAGAAGATCTTTCCGGTCCGCTGAAGATTTACAAAAAAATTGAAGGGTCCACGCCCGATGCAAAGAATACTATTGTGATGGGTCCATGGGGACACGGGGACTGGGCGAGGGAAAGCGGCAAGTCGACCCATAACCATATCTACTTTGGTGACAGCATCAGTAGCTTTTTCCAGAAAAATATCGAGCTGGCGTTCTTTAATTTTTACCTGAAAGATATTGGTACCAATACATTGCCTGAAGCCTACATGTTCGACACCGGCCTGAAACAATGGGATAAATTCAATAAATGGCCGCCGGCTGATGTGCCTGCGGTACAACTTTATTTTGGTGAACACGGAGAGCTCTCAATCAACAAACCATTGAATGAAAAAACAGTGTTCGAATATGTCAGTGACCCTGATAAACCGGTGCCGTACACCTCGCAGACTGAAGGTCTCACATTTACCCCCCGGAATTTTATGTCGGACGACCAGCGTAACGCTTCCCATCGTCCGGACGTGCTGACGTTTGAAACCGAAGTACTGGCCGATCCTGTTACCATCGCCGGTGAAATCATGGCCAGGCTGAAAGTGGCCATGAGCGGTACCGACGCGGATTTTGTGGTTAAACTGATTGACGTGTATCCCGATAACGAACCCAATGCCCCGCACAATCCGAAGAATATAGTGATGGGATCCTACCAGCAACTGGTGCGCAGCGAAGTGTTCCGCGGCCGGTTCAGGAACAGTTTTGAAAAGCCTGAGCCGTTTGTACCCGGGCAGGTAACTGACGTGAATGTACAGCTGCAGGATGTTCTCCATACTTTTAAAAAAGGCCACCGGGTTATGATCCAGATCCACAGCACCTGGTTCCCGTACATTGACCGGAACCCGCAGAAGTATGTGGACAATATTTATAAAGCCGATTCAACCGATTTTATCAAATCAACTATCAAAGTGTATGGCAGTTCGGTGATCAGTGCCGGTGGTGACCAGGGTGCAAAAAAAGCCTTCTGATGATGCATCCATAACGGGCATAGTTTTTACACAACATGGTTATGGAACAGAAACGCGTGATTATAGTAGGGGCCGGTATTGCCGGTCTGACCCTCGCGCGGGAATTATCGCCCGCGTATGATGTGCTGGTGCTGGAAGCACAGGAACGCACGGGAGGCCGCATTCACACGGTGCTCGTTGATGGCAACGTGGTGGAACGGGGCGCCGAATTTATACATGGCCGTCTGCCTGCCACACTGCAACTGGCGCGGGAAGCAGGGGCTACGGTAATTCCGGCAGACGGAAGAATGTATCGTCGCAGGCATGGCAGGCTGGCCGAAGAAGATGAAATGATTTCCCACTGGGATTCGTTGCTGGAAAAAATGGGGCAGGTGGAAGATGACCTTACGCTTACAGCCTTCCTTGATAAATATTTTTATACTGAACCGTACGGGGAGTTGCGGAAACAAGCTTTTGCTTTTGCCGGCGGCTTTGACCTGGCCGACGCGGACCATGCGTCGGTCCGCGCATTGTACCGGGAATGGTCGGCCGACCAGGAACCCAATTTCCGGCTTAGGGAAGGCTACGGCAAACTGATTGATTTTTTGCAGCAATGTGCGGAAAGCACTGGTGTGACCATACTCCTGAATACGGCGGTTACCACTATCTCAATCGTTCAGGGAAAAGTGATCGCGGGCACGGATGCTGGCCGTGAATTTGCGGCCGATGCACTGGTGGTTACCGTGCCGGTAGGTCCAATAGCTGCGGGGTCAATCAGGTTTGACAGGGAGATTGCACAAAAGACCAGGCTGGTAACAGATATCGGGATGGGAACTGTAATCAGGTTCGTGCTCGGCTTCCGACGGCCGTTGTGGCCGGCTGATACCGGTTTCCTGTTCAGTGACGAACTGGTTCCCACCTGGTGGACGGGTCTGCAGGAAGGCATCCATCAGTTGGTGGGCTGGGCTGGCGGTGCAAAGGCATCCGCACTTTCGGGCAAACCGGAAGAGCTGTTAGTTCAACAGGCCGTATCGTCACTCGCAACAATTCTTGGGTTGGATCCTGAAGAGGTGCGCCGGGAAATTTCCTTTCATGTAATTACGGACTGGTCGCAGAATCCCTGGTCGATCGGTGGTTACAGTTATGCAACACCGTTGACTGAACAGGCCCGTACACAATTAAACCAACCCCTGGCCGATCGCATCTGGTTTGCCGGCGAAGGATATTCAATGGGTGACCATCCTGGTACAGTGGAAGCAGCAATTGTGCATGCAACACACGTTGCTGAAAGTATCCGTACTGTTTTTAACGCGTAATATATTCCCCCTCATAACAGAAGCCCGCAATGGTATGGTTTTTGGCAGTTCAGTGTATCGATCTGCCCGTATGAATATTTTACTCATCCATTAAAACTCCAAGTATGGCAAAGTCAAAATCGGCGAAAAAGAAAACTACCCCAAAGAAGACCGCCAGTAAACTAGCCAAAAAATCTACCGCTAAGAAAATGGCAAAGAAGGCCGCCGGCAAAACAGCAGGGAAGAAGATGATGCCGAAGAAAGCAGCAAAGAAAGTTGTCAGGAAGTCGGCACCGAAAAAAGTGACGAAGAGATCATCACCGAAAAAGTCAACAGCAAAAAAGGCATCACCAGATAAATCAACGCTGAAGAAGGCGCCAACGAAGACGGCATCGAAGGCAGTTACGAAAACGGCATCCAAATCAGTAGGGAAATCGGCAACCAGACCAGCCACTAAAATGGCATCGAGGGCAGTAACGAAAACGGCATCCAGCCCAGCCACTAAACCGGCAGCGAAAAAAGTGACCGCCAACAAACCGACGCCAAAGACTGCCGTTAAAAAAACTATGCCGCCAAAGTCTGCCCGCACAGCAACCAGTACCGCGAACAACACGCAAACGCCGACGAAAAAAACTTCATCGATAGCCGGTTCAAACAAACCAGCACCAAAGAAGACCTACAAAAAGCCGGCACCGAAACCTACTTCGCCATCGGCCGCAAACCCTGGAAAAAAACTGGTGAGGGATGAGTACCGGTCTGATGTAATTCCGGGTAAACGCCCGAAAGATCCGCAGGCAAACAGCACAGCATCGATTGACAGTTCGCATGAAAGTACCGGACAAACAGAGCAACCTGTGCAGGCGGACGTGGATATGGGTCCGGCCAGGCAGGGAATCGAGAGCCAGGAGGAGGCGTCGGATAACTCAGCTACATACAGTACCTATGGGGATGAAGGGGCTTACGAAGAAGACGGGGAAAACACGGAAGACAGTACCAACGAAAATGAAAGCGAAAGTATTGAAGACGATAGTGAAGGTATCGAGGACAAAGAGCAGGGTACAGAAGACGATGATGAAGGCGACACAGATGGAGACCAGGATACCGAAGACGATGATGACGGTAACGACGAGGAGGGTAACGACGAAGAGGGTGGAGGCGCCCAGTCCCTCAACCGCGGCAGTGGTTCGGAAGAAAGCAATGATGATCCAAAAGCACGTGCCGCAGGCAAACACGATCAGGATGACAATACCAGCACAGATGGTGCAGCAGCATTCAGCAAGTTTATGCCGAAAGGAAACACGGAGCAGAAAATGAAGGCCAATTCCAAACCCAAAGGGGGACCCAAACCTTCTGGTAAAAAGCCCCTTTGGAATTAAGGACCATTTTTTCCCGATAAAACAAATTAGAGGTATATCGTTTCGACCGCTTGCAGCGGCAAATCGTATGTTTCCGCAAAACCGGCCGTAAATACCGCCGGTTTTTTTACGTTTTTGACTGTTCTGTGTGCCCAGGAATTTGTGACCTGCACAATTTTCTGTTATTTCATGTCGTTTACTTTTCGAATCCAATCCTTCAAAAACCTAAAATCCGATCGAATGAACCAGCTTTTCTACAACGACCAGGCCCACATTGCCGAGGAGTACCAGATGACCGAAGACCATCTCCTGCAAACTTCCTTACTTGCGTTTTTTAAGATCAACTCATTCAAAATTTCCCTGCAGGATGAATCATTTTTTGCCAGCAGGAAAGAATTGCAGGACCTGCTCAGCAATACGCTGTTCAATTACACCAGCCCTGCGGTAATCATGTCCGAACTGGGGTTTTTTACCAGTGAGATCGAGAACTGACAAACCATAATTTTCATACCTGAACCCGCCCCTGTGGCGGGTTTTTTATTGTGCTGCCCAGGGCTGGATAAACAGCCACCCGGTGTAGTACTCCACCTACATTCTTCTTTTTGCATATATGACCGCAGATTGTACGGCAGGTCTATTTACCGGGCCACTCCGGTATCGTTTCTTTGTGTCTTCTAAGGAACAAATACGCAAAAATCCAATATCCGACGAAAACCATCCTTTAGAAAAACCAGCATCCAGACCAACGCGCTTGTTGTTTAATCCGGCAACCAGTATTGAGAACCGAAAGACCAGTATCCATTACCGAAAGACCACTATCCGTACCCTTGAAAGCGTAAACCTTAAACCTGCAAACCCCGATGATCCCAAATTCACACGACCAAACGAACAGTTCCCACGTGGCACTGCACCTGCTGATCGGCCAGCTGAACCTGGCCTTGCAGCCCGCAGCCGCCGAGCGGAACAACACGCTGGTCAACGAAATCCCTCCCTGCCTGCTTGTGCGAACCAATGCTTCGCGACTGGCCATGGTAATCCGCCAGCTGATTGAAACAGTCAACCGCTACTGTGAAAAGACATCCATTCACCTTTCTGCCGGTATTTTCGGCGATGTATTGTTACTGCATGTGCGTAAAAAGCAATACCCTGGAGAAAAACGTAACCTTGCCGAATGCCTGCTTCCGCTGCAGCAACTTGCACAGGAATTTTACAGTAATGTGAGCGTGACCAGCCAGCGGAACAATGTAACCACACTTGCACTCAGTTTCATCAGCCATCCGGTCGCGGCGTAGTTAATAGTGCCGCTCTTTCTTATCTTTGCTTCATGTCAGACGAAGTAAAAAAAGAAGAAAGAAGCCTCAATTTCCTGGAAGAGATCATTGAGAGTGACCTGCAATCGGGCAGATACAAAACGATCGTCACCCGCTTTCCCCCTGAGCCAAACGGATACCTCCACATTGGCCATGCCACCAGCATCTGTCTCAACTTCGGACTTACCGCGCGTTATGGCGGTTATACCAACCTGCGTTTTGATGACACCAACCCAGTTACGGAAGACACCGAATATGTGGAAAGCATCAAGGGAGACGTTCGCTGGCTTGGTTTTGAATGGAAAAATGAATTGTATGCTTCCGACTATTTTGGAACGCTGTACGGTTTTGCACTGAAGCTGATCCACAAAGGGCTTGCCTATGTCGATGACAGCAGCTCCGAAGAAATCGCCAGCATGAAGGGCACCCCGACGGAGCCTGGTCGCGACAGCATTTACCGCAACCGCAGTGTTGAAGAAAACCTGCAGTTATTTGAACGAATGAAAGCCGGTGAATTCGCCGACGGTACACATACCCTCCGGGCAAAGATAGATATGGCCCATCCCAATATGCTGATGCGTGACCCGATCCTGTATCGCATCAAACACGCACACCATCACCGTACGGGTGATCAATGGTGCATTTACCCGATGTACGATTTTGCCCATGGTCAGTCCGACTCCATCGAACAGATTACCCATTCCATCTGCACACTTGAGTTTGTCCCGCACCGTGAACTGTACGACTGGCTTATCAGCAAACTGGGAATCTATCCATCACACCAGTACGAGTTTGCCCGCAGGAACCTGACGTACACGGTTATGAGCAAACGCAAATTGCTGCAGCTGGTAACGGAAAAACATGTGGACGGCTGGGACGACCCGCGTATGCCGACCATCAGTGGTATGCGGCGCAGGGGATATACCGCTGCGGCTATCCGTGAGTTCTGCGACAGGGTGGGGATTGCAAAACGCGATAATATTGTTGATGTCGGACTGCTCGAATTCTTTGTACGGGAAGACCTCAACAAAAAAGCGCAGCGCCGGATGGTGGTATTTGATCCGTTGAAAATAGTGCTGACCAATTATACCATGGCGGAAGAGATGCTGCCAAGCGAAAACAACCCTGAACAGCACGATGGAGGCGAACGGCAGGTTCCGTTTTCCGGTGAGCTTTATATTGAGCGGGAAGATTTCATGGAAAACCCGCCAAAAAAATATTTCCGTCTGGCACCGGGACAAATGGTGAGGCTGAAGTCGGCCTATATTATCCGCTGCGATGAAGTGATCAGGGATGCATCCGGTAATGTTACCGAACTGCATTGCACGTACCTGCCCGAAAGTAAAAGTGGTTCCGACACTTCCGGCATCAACGTAAAGGGTACCCTTCACTGGGTAAGCGTGAAACACGCCATCACCGCAGAAGTCAGGTTGTATGACCGGTTGTTTAAGGTCGAGGATCCCTCCTCCGAAGAAGGCGACTTCAAAGAGTATATCAATCCTGCATCACTTGAAATACTGAAAGCGGTTTACATGGAACCTGATCTCAGGAATGCTTCCTTTGACCAGCCGTTCCAGTTTATCCGTAAGGGCTACTTCACGCTGGATAAGGACAGCAGTGCCAGTGGCATGGTATTTAACCGTACGGTCGGGCTGAAAGACGGATGGAAGCCGGATGCCAAAGCAGCACCTGCCAACACCCCGAATCTAAAAGGGCAGAAAGGCAAATAACCCCGGCTGCGGAAAATAAGAAAATGCCTGGAGCAGTTGCCTGCTCCGGGCATTCCTGCTTTATCCGGACCCGGCGCACGGTAAATGCCGTTGCATCATCCGGGGTGGCAACTCAACCTTTGCTTATGCCTTTTTCCGGCTACCCAGTACCAGGAATACCCCTGCAACAATGGCGATTCCTCCCGCATAAACCGGCCATCCTATCCATTTGTTTTCGGTCTTGTTTACTTCAATAGGTCCGGCGTCAATGATCTTTTTTTCCGTCTGTACACTGAAGCCGCGGAAAATGAGCATGGCAATGCCTGCCACAATAAGTACGATTCCTGCTGTTTTCATATAGCTGATGTTTGTTTACCCGTAGCTACAAATCATGAGCCACCGGCGCAGGGCGGGCCAGACGGCTGTTCTGTGCGATAAAACGCTGATATGGGAACAATCAATCCGTTTGCTGGGGTATTTTAACTACATTCAGTCACAAATCTCCAGCATGAAAACAGGGCTATTCTGTCTCGCTGCAATCGTTCTTCTTGCCTTCACCACTCAGGTGCCGTCGTTGAAAAATACGCGCTGGTCGGCCATGGGGTTTGCCATGCATTTCACTTCGGGCGACACGGTTAAAATCTATGTGGACAATGAATTACTGGCAGAAGCCATCTATTCGGTGAAAGACAGCGTACTGACCTGGAGGGACGCGCGGGTATCAGAGATGAGTTGCGATACCACCATTACCGGCACCTATATTTACTCGGTTAAAAATGACATCCTCGGATTTAAACCTGTAAAGGATGACTGCCGCGACCGCGCAACCTCACTCAGCAGGATTGAACTGGTGAGGGAAAAATAATTATTTGTATTCACCATACACTTCACGCAGGGTATCGGCTATTTCACCAAGCGTACATTTATTTTCCACTGCCTCAATTACAGTCGGGATGATGTTCTCATTGCCAGCGGCTTTATCATTCAGCAACTGCAGCAGCTGCTCGGTTTTGGAATGGCTGCGGCTATTACGGAGCTGGTTGAGTTTGTCAGTCTGCACCTGCCGGATCGAATCATCAATGCGGAAGCCAGGGATTTTTGCTTCATCAGACACCTGGAATTTATTGACCCCCACAATGATCTTGTCGCCCCGTTCTACCTGCCGCTGGTAATCGTATGCACTGCGGGCAATCTCGTCCTGGATATATCCCTGTTCAATGGCCGACACGCTGCCCCCCATGGTTTCAATGGTTTCCATGATGCGCCATGCCGCTTCCTCCACTTCATTGGTCAGTGATTCCACAAAATAGGAACCGGCAAGCGGATCAACGGTAGAGGTGAGGCCGCTTTCAAAAGCGATCACCTGCTGCGTCCGCAGGGCAATCCTGGCTGCCTCTTCGGTAGGCAGGCTGAGGGCTTCATCATATCCGTTGGTATGAAGCGACTGCGTACCACCGAGCACCGCTGCCATCGACTGCACGGTCACCCTCGATATATTATTCATCGGTTGCTGGGCGGTCAGCGTACTGCCACCGGTCTGCGTATGGAACCGAAGCATCATCGCCTTTGGATCGGTTGCGCCGAGTTCTTTCATGATGACTGCCCACATCCTGCGCGCAGCGCGGAACTTGGCCACTTCCTCGAACAGGTCATTGTGTGCATTGAAAAAAAATGACAGCCGTTTACCAAACACGTTTATATCGAGCCCCTTTTCCAGGGCGGCCCTTACATAGGCTTTGCCGTTACTGAGCGTAAAGGCTATTTCCTGCACAGCTGTTGAACCGGCTTCACGGATATGATACCCGCTGATAGAAATGGTATTCCATTTGGGAAGGTCTGCCGCGCAGTATTCGAAAATATCCGTGATGATACGCATGGAAGGTTTGGGGGGATAAATATAGGTACCCCTGGCTGCGTATTCCTTCAGGATATCGTTCTGGATGGTCCCGGTGATTTTCCGCAGGTCGGCCCCCTGCCTTTTCGCAAGTGCAACATAAAGGGACAACAGGATAAACCCCGTTGCATTGATGGTCATTGAGGTACTGACATCTTCCAGCCGGATCCCTTTGAACAGCGCTTCCATATCGTCGAGGCTGTCGATCGCCACACCTACCTTGCCCACTTCACCTTCGGCGAGCGCGTGATCGCTGTCGTACCCAATCTGCGTGGGCAGGTCAAATGCAACACTCAGCCCCATTACGCCCTGCGACAGCAGGTAGTGGTATCGTTTATTGCTTTCTTCGGCCGTGGAGAAACCGGCATACTGGCGCATGGTCCATAGTTTGCCCCGGTACATATCCGGCTGTATGCCGCGCGTGAACGGAAATTCACCTGGCTCACCAATGGCATGTGGCCCGCGGGAGTTACGGATGGTATCGTAAACTGCGTCAATTTCGATACCACTGTCGTTCAGTTGTTTCTTTTCATTCATGGCGTTGCTCCCTTACATGGCCCTGGTGGCGTTGTTACACTATTTCATGATCTTCTTTGCTTCGTAGTTGAGGGCTTCCAGTACTATGCTGTGCAATGTCCCTTTTTTCTGGGTCATCACAAATTCCAGCAATGCACGGTTCAGGTCGGTACCAGTGGCTTCAGCTGCAAGTATACCCGCCACCTGGTTTATGATCAGCATATTCTGTTCTTTCAGGTTGCTGACTGCTTCCCAGGCCACCGGGCTTACATAAATCTGCTGCGATGTATTGTATTCATATTCCTGTTTGATGCTTTCGTTCAGGAGCGACTGCATTTCACGGGCCGAGAGCCCGGCAGTGTTGACGCGGCTGATGAGGTTGGGCATCGAAATGCGTTCGGCGAGCACTACCAGGCGTTCGTAGGCCTGCAGTTGCAGCGGACGGGTTGAATGGAGGTCGGCCTTGTTGCCAGCCTGCTCATTTCGTTTACGGAGATCATTGACCAGGTAAATGCTGAAGGTGGCCACAATAAAGGCGAGAATGGAAATAATAAGGCTGATCGTTTGCTGATCCATACTGGAATTTTATTGCAGCAAAAATAGGGAGAACGGAGCTCACTGAACTAATCCTGATCTTTTTTGTAATTTTACCATATGGAAACATCAATTACAACACCGGTTACATTTACCGAAGGGGCAGTGAAGGAGATCAGGAAACTGATGGGGAAAGAAGGATTTGACCACACGCAGAAACTGCGGGTGGGAGTGAAGGGTGGTGGCTGCTCGGGCATGAGTTATATCCTGGGCTTTGATACCCCCCAGGAGAATGACCAGCCATTTGAAATCGACGGTATTCCCTGCATCATGAACCTCTCCCACGAATTATACCTGCATGGCATGGAGATCGACTGGCAGGATGGACTCAATAACCGTGGCTTTACTTTCCAGAATCCAAACGCCAGCAACACCTGCGGCTGCGGAACCAGTTTCGCGGTGTAGTGAAGCCCGCTTCCATAAAAAATCAATGGCTCATCCCAACATAAAAAAAGCCCGTCAACTGACGGGCCTTTTTCGTTATTGGTAGCAACAGATTACAATTTGCTGGCTCCCGGTTTTACCAGCGGGGTGGCAGCCGATGGTGCCGACCCTTTGGACTTCGATTTGCTGGTGAGGTCCAGCAGGACCGGCGCAGCAACGAATACGGAAGAATAGATACCGGTAATAACACCGATCAGCATGGCGAAGGCAAAACCGCGTGTTACTTCACCACCTACCAGGAACAGGATAAGGATGGTCAGGAACACGGTCAGTGAAGTCATCACCGTACGGCTGAGCGTTTCGTTGATTGCACGGTTGATCGTTTCGGCCAGTGGTGCTGTAGGGTACAGGCGACGGTCTTCCCGGATCCGGTCAAAGATGATCACCGTATCGTTCATCGAGAAACCGATCACGGTCAGGATGGCTGCGATAAAGTGCTGGTCAATTTCGAGCGGGAACGGTACAATAGTCCTGGCAAACGAAAACACGATCAGTGTTACAAACACGTCATGCAGCAGGGCAATGATGGTTCCGAGTGAATACCTCCAGTCGCGGAAACGGATGAAGATGTACAGGAAGATCACAAACATGGCAAAAATGATTGCCTTCACCGCGCCTTTCTTCAGGTCATCCGAGATGGTTGGCAATACTGTTTTTGATCCCACCTTACCAAGGTTGGAAGTGCCCGCATCAAATGCCTCGAAACTCATACCGGCCGGCAGGTATTTCTTCAGGCCAGTGTACAGTTTTTCCGACACCACCTTATCGGTCTGTGGTTTGGTGTCTTCAATCAGGTAAGCGGTAGTGATATCAAGCGTAGCGGCATCGGTAACCGTTTTGATCACCGCGTTCTCGCCACCGAATGTCGTTTTGAGGTCATTCCGGATCTCTTCGATCTGTTTACCCACCGACTTGTCGAACCGTACAGTGTAGCTGCGACCACCATCAAACTCAACCCCGTAATCAAAGCCGTAGAAGAACGACGCAATACCGAGACCAAGCACCACGAAGGAAATGATGTAGGCTACCCTGCGAAACTCAATAAACTTATATTTTGCGTGTTTGAAGATTTTCTTCGACACGGTAGTGAAATATTTCAGCTGCACCTTGCGACCGATAAAGATATCGGTGATCCAGCGGCTCACGAGGATACCGCAGAACAGCGACAGCAGGATACCGATGATCTGCGTGGTTGCAAAACCCTTCACCGGCCCAAGCCCAAAGTAAAACAGGATCACTGCAGTGAGCAGGGTAGTGATGTGACCATCGAGTACCGGTGGCAATGAACGCTTATAACCTTCGTTCACCGCAACCAGGTAACCTTTACCCTTTTCGAGTTCTTCCTTGATACGCTCATAGATAATTACGTTCGTATCCACGGCCATACCAATGGTAAGTACCAGACCGGCAATACCAGGGGCAGTCAGTGTGGCACCAAGACCAGCAAGGATACCTACTGTAAACAGGAGGTTAAGGATCAGGGCGATGTTAGCCACCCATCCGCTGGTATTATAATACACCAGCATCAGGATAAAGATCACCACGAATGAAAGGCCAAAGGCCATCAGACCGCCATGGATTGCTTCGGCACCGAGTGTTGGCCCTACTGTCTGTTCCTGTACAATTTTTGCAGGTGCAGGCAATTTACCGGCTTCAAGGATCTTGGCCAGATCCTGCGCTTCCTCAATGGTGAAGCCACCACTGATCTGCGAGGTACCACCATCGATCTTGCTGTTTACGTTTGGTGCGGAGTAAACGATATTATCAAGGACAATGGCGATCGGTTTGCCAATGTTTGCCTCTGTCAGTTTAGCCCATTCGCGGCGGCCCTGGTCATTCATATCCATATTCACCTCGGCACGGCTGCTCTGATTGAAGTCGGCACGGGCGCTGGTGATTACATCACCTTCCAGTTTTGCCTTGTCGCGGCCAAACGTCTTGATCGCATATAAAGACAGGTACTTGCTCAGTTTGCCATCCTTGTCACGCTCGGCCTTGCCATACATCCACACCAGTTGCGATGGGAATGCGGCACGGATGGCCGGGGTATTGAGGATTTCGCGTACGCGCATGGTATCCTTGATAGCCACCACACCGATAGCAGCACTGTAAACAGGCTGGCCTGTTTTGGGATCCTGCTGTGGGGGGATTGGCTGGAACCAGCCGTAGAGGTGTTTCTTTGCTTCAGCTGCTTCGTCAACTGCTGCAACTGGTTTGCTGATAGTATCATTTGCACCAAGGTCACTTAACGCACCGGTATCAATCTTACCAGTCGAATCCGGTTTCACAGCGGTAGTATCGCGTGGTTTGGCAGTAGTATCAACCGGCGCCTTTCCACCATTGGATGCGAAGAAAATATTATCGGCGTTGGTATAGCTGTTGTTGAGTTCGGCAATATTGTATACTTCCCAGAACTGCAGGTTGGCAGTCGACTGCAGGAAAGAACGTACACGGTCTTTATCCTGTACACCCGGAAGTTCTACAGAGATAATGCCTTTCTCGCGGTCGGGGTTGATATTTGGCTGGGCCACACCGAACTGGTCAATACGGGTAGTGAGTACTTTGAAAGTATTGTCGAAAGCCAGTACAGACTGGGCTTCCAGCACGCGCATTACATCCGCATCGGAAGAGTTCACCTTGATGGACTCCTTGTTATTTGCAGCAAACAACCCGGCCATTTTATTGGGTCCGGCCAGTTTGGTATATTCTTCACCGAAAAGACGGATAAAGTTTGCGTCGCTGTTTGCCTTGCGCACGTTTGCACTTTCAATGGCTTTGAGGAACTGCGGATCCTTGCTGTTGTTGGCCAGGGTTTTCAGCAGTCCGGTCATTTCCACTTCCATGGTAACGTTCATACCGCCCTGCAGGTCGAGGCCAAGGTTCAGTTCTTCTGATTTTGCCTTTTTGTAACTGATCGGTCCGGTGATGCCATAGGTAATGGTTTCATCATCGCTTTCTTTCAGCATACGCACCAGCGTGTCGGCTACCATCCGGTCCAGGTATTCCTGGTAGATGGCCTGTGAATCCTTGTTAGATGGGTACTTTTCAGCGGCAGAGGGGTACCTGGCTTTTATAAGGCTGTTGGCAGTAGCCTCCATCTTTTTCTCGTGATTGCGGACAAACCAGGTAAACGAAAGCTGGTAAATGGAATAAATGATCACGAAGATTGTAAAAAACCGGACCAAACCTTTCAGTTGCATACGTTGTTAGTATTTACATTTTGAGTCTTTCAGTGCCCTTACTTAGCGGGCAGACTTTCAGATTTTTAAAGGACGGCAAAGATAGGGTTTTCAGCCAGAAAACTAAATTGGATTTAATCGGGTAAAAACAGGGTTCAAACCGGCTCTGGATGCCGGATTCCGGCCAGTGATCCCCCGCCCGCCACTACCACGAATGTTCGTTTTATCCCTGACCTGATTCAGGAAAATCCGAAAGGAAGATCGCCCCGGACCAACAGGGATATCTTTCAATCCATACCTTTGCGGTCGTTTTTAAGGGCAGGGGCGACGGTCGACCGCCCCTTTTCCTGACGGACATTTTTTAACCCCAAGCAAAAAATCTACCCAGACATGCAGTTATCCTCGCTCTTACAGCGTTTCAATGAACCGGAAACCCTTAAAATGGCCAAACTCGGACGTGAACTCCGCGCCAAGGGAAAAGATGTCATCGACCTCAGCCTCGGCGAGCCTGATTTTGACACGCCGGAACATATCAAGGAAGGCGCCATCCAGGCGATCCGCGACAACTGGAGCCATTACACTCCCGTACCTGGATTCCTCGACCTGCGCGAAGCCGTTTGCGCCAAGCTCAAAAGGGATAATAACCTCGACTACAAACCGGAGAACATTGTGGTTAGCACCGGCGCCAAACAAAGCCTGGCCAATGTGATCCTGTCACTCGTTGATGAAAATGATGAAGTGATCATACCCACCCCATACTGGGTAACGTACAGCGAACTGGTGAAGATTGCCAGGGGCCGTGTGGTGGAAATCAAAACATCGGCAAAAGAAGAATTCAAGATAACACCTGAACAACTGGAAGCTGCCATCACGCCGCACACCAACCTGTTCCTGTTCTCGTCACCCTGCAACCCGAGTGGTGCCGTGTACAGCCGCGAAGAACTGGAAGGACTGGTTAACGTATTCCGCAAATACCCCAACATCAATATCATTTCTGACGAAATTTACGAGTACATCAATTTTGTCGGTTCGCATGAAAGCATTGCCCAGTTTGATGATATCAGGGACCGCGTGATCATCGTGAACGGACTGAGCAAGGGCTTTGCCATGACTGGCTGGAGGCTTGGTTATACCGCATCCAATACCGAGATCGCCAAGGCGATGGAAAAAATACAGGGACAGTTTACCAGCGGTACCAGCTCCATTACACAAAAAGCAGCAGTGGTTGCACTTACCACCGACCTTCGTCCAACCATGGACATGGTGGAAGAATTTACCAGGCGCCGTAAGAAAGTGATGGAACTGGTTGCAGATATTCCCGGTCTTACCTGCTCGGCTCCCGAAGGCGCGTTCTATATTTTCCCCGACATCAGCCATTATTTTGGTAAAACAGATGGCGAACATACGATCCATACTTCCGGTGACTTCTGTATGTACCTGCTCAACACAGCACACGTGTCTTCAGTGATGGGAGAAGCGTTCGGAAACCCGGATTGTGTACGGTTTTCATTCGCCAACAGCCTGCCACGGATCGAAGAGGCGTGGGCACGGGTGAAAGTGGCCCTTGCAAAACTGCACTAAAAAAAAAGAGGCGATGTGTTGTCACATCGCCTCCTGCTATAAACTTCAACCTGCCACACTACGTGGCAGGTTTTTTATTTTTAAGTAAAGTATACAGGTCAAGCACCTGGGGTATCAATGGCTGCACTTCATCATTCACCAGTACCACATCACACAACTTCATCTTGATGTCTTCATCCATCTGCCTGTCCATCCGTTGGCGTGCCTCTTCCGCCGAAAGATGATCGCGGTCCATGATCCGTTTAATCCGTAACGCAACCGGTGAATAGACACCGATGACGAAGTCAAGGTCTTTCACCGAACCGCTTTCAAATATCAGGGCCGCTTCCTTCAGTGTAAAAGGAACGGCAGCCTCTTCAAACTGCAGCATCCACTTACCGGCATGTTCAATAGTAGGGGGGTGGGTAATTGCATTGAGGCGGGCCAGTTTCTCCGGATCGTTAAAAACCTGCGACGCAATAAACGGGCGGTTAAGTGCCCCGTCAATGTACGCATCCTGGCCAAAGTACTCAACCAGCTGCGCACGGATAGCCGCATCAGTATTCATCAGCTTCCGGGTTTCCTCATCGGCAAAATAAACGGGTATGCCCAGTGTGCCAAAGATCCTGGCCACGGTCGATTTACCTGAACCAATACCGCCTGTGATTCCAACACGAAGCATAACAGTATAAATAAAAAAGGATCCCGGCACTGGCCGGGATCCTTTATAATAAATGCTTTATTTCTTTTCTGCAACGGGCTTGTTCAGCGCCGCCGTCCAGTCCATACTGATGGCTGACTTTTCAATCTTGAGATAACTTCCCGGGCTTACCTCAATGCTCAGCGTTCCATCTTCATTGACCTTATTGATGGTGCCGTGGATGCCCGCAATGGTTACAATTTTAGAACCCTTGTCCAGGTCCTCGATAAACTTCTTCTGGTTCTTGGCCCTTTTTGCCTGGGGGCGGATAAAGAACAACCAGAACACAATGATCATACCTCCGAGGAAAATGAACTGCGTATAGCCACCGCCTTTAGCTGCGGCTGCCTGTAATAAATAGATAGTATCCATGAGTGATTTTTTTGGATCGGGTAAAACCCGTCATTTTAATTGTACCAGTAATTATTCTGTAATGTTAACCTTGAAACTCAGTGTGGTCATCGAAGGATTGGTGTTGGCCTGCACATACACCATCTTCTGCGCTTCGCCATGCGGGCGTCCCTTACTGTCAAACTTCGCTTTAATCACCCCTTCCTCACCCGGTGCGTATGGCTTTTCCGGCTTTTCAGGAACGGTGCAGCCGCAGCTCGCCGACACGCTGGCGAAAATCAGGTTTTTGGTTCCTGAATTGCGGAAACGGTAGGTCACTTCCACCACCTGTCCTTCCTTGATGTTACCCAGCATGGAATTGGTGCTGTCCAGCCACTGGATAGTGGTGAAGTTGGCTGTGTCAATCACTGCCTTGCTTTTTTCCTCGGCCGTCATGCCGTCGGCATTGGAAACTTTCTTATCGTTGGTACCGCAGGCAAACAAACCGGCAGCCAGGCAAACAAAGAGTATTTTTTTCATCTGTAGAATTTGAGAAGCGCAAAGTTAATGGAAAGGAATGAGGTTTTGCGGGCAGGTTACCCGTTTTTCCGGTACTCCGTTTTCTCCATTTTACCGTCACGGACCATTTCCTTGTGAATATTATCGAGGATGCCGTTGATGAACTGGCCGCTTTGTTCGGTGCTGTACTCCTTGGCCAGGTCAATGTATTCATTGATGGTGACCTTTGGCGGAATGGTTTCAAAATAGAGGAATTCAGCCACACCCATTTTCATCAGGATCATGTCGAGCAGTGCAATCCGTTCAGGGTCCCAGTTTTTCAGTTTGGGAATGATGATCTCGTGCAGGTGGGCATCTTTATCCAGTACGGTCTGCAGCAGTTGCTTTGCAAACAGTGCCTTATCGGCCGACAGCATTTCCGTAAAGTTGAATGAATGCGGTTTGCCGAGATACCCGGCAAGCAGTTGCACAATCATTTCACCATCGTCATTCCAGTTGGTGAAATTTTCCTCCAGGTGGGATACGAAGTTCTCGCTGGCCAGCATCATATCATTGAAGATAAACTCGAGGATCTTTTTCTCCTCCTGTTTTTCGCGGCCACTGTTGATCAGGTACGACTGGTACTCGGGCCGGGTGACCAGGTCCAGGTAAATCCGGCGGATGAGGTCCGGGTCACTTTTGAGTTCCGGCTTCTCTTTGGCAAACTGTTCAACCAGCGCCGGGTCTTCCATCATTTTCCACAGCAATTCATTGCCTGCAATCTTGGTATTGACGTTGAGGTCTTCGGCAGAGGGAAGAT
>SDZZ01000899.1 GCA_004173255.1 Chitinophagaceae bacterium
TACGAAGGGGATCCTGCGCTCTATACAACAGGCGATAGCGAAACCATGCAACTCGCCGATAGCCTTGCAGTGCGGGTCCGGCTCACCGGATACCAGCTGACTGGCGGCAAATCCCTGCCTCCGGCGGATCTCAGCATTGCTGCCATCACCGACACCTCTCTTACCGGTTCATTTATCCAGACCGTACGGGCGCTTGCCAGGACTTCGGGTGTATCCACATCAGTGGCTGCAGCAAGTCCAGGTGATTTTGTACTGCCCAAACCATCTGCCTTTCCCGATACGCTGGTGCCTGCCGCGCATCTCCGTCTGTATGGACTTTACAACTTCTGGAATACGATCAACTATTTTTCCCCGTACAAAGAAATCCTGGATCACTCCTGGGACAGCGTACTCATCCGATATATCCCGGTATTCCTGAATGCCGATGATTCAGTATCATACTGCCTTGCCGTACGTGCACTTTCCAGTGAGATCCAGGACTGCCATGGCTTTTTCGGAAGTATGGTTATCGCGCCCACACGTAAGCTATGGGGTTACTGGCCGGGTTTTGATGTGAAATTTATTGGTAAGAAATTGTACATCACCGAGGTGATCCGCGATACGCTGCAGGACCTGACCGTTGTGAAACAATGGGATGAAATCAAAACGATCGATGGCCATACCATCCCTGTGATGAAAGAAAAATGGCGGCACTGGTTGTCGACGAGTAACGAAGACACGTACGAGAGGGACATCGCTGCCTTCCTCACATATGGCCCTTTGAACTCAACAATGAAACTCGGCCTGGTGCGTGCAGGCAAAACGGTTCAGACAGAGGTAAAACGCACGGGTCGCTGGCAGTTCGGCAAAAAAACCACGGACTTCAACCACCGCCGGGCCTATGCTGAGATGTTGCCGGGAAATATCGGATATATCAATATGGGTAACCTCGCGCGTGGGAAAGTCGACAGCACACTCAACGCATTTTCCGGTACGAAAGCAATCATCTTTGATATACGCAACTACCC
>SDZZ01000900.1 GCA_004173255.1 Chitinophagaceae bacterium
AAGCTCCCCTTTATGGTAGCTCCTAAAGGCCTTTTCGTACTTTCGCTGCGCAAAGTAAAAATCGCCTTCGCAAAACAGCATCGTAGCCAGGTTGACTGCGGGCAGTTCGAGCCCTCTGCCAATCTGCGCCATGGACTTGATGTTGGAGGACGCGCTGTCGAGGTTTCTGTTGTAGTGCAGGAAATAGCGTGCCCGGAAATGGTGCCTCTCCCAACGCTCAACTGGCGAAAGCGGCGAAAGTGGAGCAAGCTTTTTTTGCAGTATCGCTTCCGAATCCTTCCATTGCCCGGCGTTCAATAGCCTTTCGGATTCTTTGAGCGCTTTGAGCACCGCTGGCCTGGGGCCCGCCAGAGGCGAATCCTCCGGTTGGCTGCAACCGATCGTGCCCAGAACCAACAACAGCAGGGTGAATATAGAAACATGGCCGCAGCACCGCTGGCAAAAACCGGATTTGGTCATTTATTGAAATTATTGTTGGTGTTCGCTGCCGGAAACTGGAGCGACTAGCTGATAATATTGGTTAGTTAGATAATGAATTTTGCGCAGCAGCTGGATGGTAAGCACTTACCAATTGGGCAACGCATTTTTTTACTGTCCCCATGTTGAAGCTCCATCGGCTCCTAAAAAAGCCGCATGAAACCAGCGGGGAACAATTGCCCTACAAAGCAGACCTGTCCAGCAGCTCCTGGGAAATCAGTTCTCCCAATTCGCCGGCCATCCTGTCGTCAATTCCCTCCAAACCTTTCCACTCTATGCTAAGGGTTCCGGTCTG
Source organism: Chitinophagaceae bacterium (assembly GCA_004173255.1). Classification (GTDB taxonomy): domain Bacteria; phylum Bacteroidota; class Bacteroidia; order Chitinophagales; family Chitinophagaceae; genus JBEVJC01. The sequence goes on from SDZZ01000900.1 coordinate 773, forward strand.
GGGATAAACTACTCCGATGCCGCTTCCCTTACGGCTCACCTTAAAGGTACCGTTTTCCAGGGGTTGCACCCCATACTCCACTCCCATGTTCACTATCTCAAAATTTTCCATCGCTATTTTAGAGCATAAACACAAACGAACAGGAAATGTTCTGCGATTTGTGGATAAGATGTATTTGTGCCGCCGGGATTACTTTGCTATTTCAGCAGCCGGCATGAATTGTTTGCCAATTG
>SDZZ01000901.1 GCA_004173255.1 Chitinophagaceae bacterium
TTCTTTGTCGCCGGAACCGGGCCAACTCCCATGATCGAAGGATCTACTCCAGCCACCGCCATCCCAATAATTTTTGCCATAGGCTCCAGGTGGTACTTTGTTACCGCGGCTTCACTTGCCAGCAATATGGCTGCTGCGCCATCATTAATACCACTGCTGTTTCCTGCTGTAACCGTTCCATCTTTTATAAAAGCCGGTTTCAATTGTCCGAGTTTTTCAAGGGACGACAAACGTGGGTATTCATCTGTTGTGAACTCAAAAGTTTCTTTGCCCTGCATTACGGGAACAGGAATGATCTCTTCATTGAACTTTCCTTCTTTTAAAGCCGCCGCATATTTTTCCTGGCTGTTGAGAGAAAATTTGTCCTGTTCTTCACGGCTGACATTCCATTGGCTGGCGACATTCTCAGCCGTTTCGCCCATCGTATAAGGATGGTACATTGCAGATAATTTTGGATTGACAAATCTCCAGCCCAGCGTGGTATCGAATACCTGTGGTGCGCGTTCAAAAGCTGCTGTTGCTTTCGGCATCACGAAAGGGGCACGACTCATACTTTCTACCCCGCCCGCTATCATTATTTCGGCATCACCGCAGGCAATGGCGCGTACGCTGTCCATAATTGCCTGTAAACCACTGGCACAAAGGCGATTCACAGTATTTCCGGGCACGGTCACCGGCAACCCAGCCAATAATGCTGCCATCCTGGCCACATTCCGGTTATCTTCTCCACTCTGATTCGCGGCACCGGCAATTACATCTTCAATGGCATTGGTATCAACATTAGGATTTCTCTGGATAAGCGCTTTGATCACATGAGCCAACAGGTCATCGGGACGAACGCTGGCCAGGGATCCACCGAATCTCCCGATAGGGGTACGGCATGCATCGATCACATAGACGGGTTTCATACTGGCAAGTTAAGTGAGGCAAATATGGCGAATTCCCCTGAATCCTTTTATCCGTGCTATCTTTGCCGCAATCATGAGAAGCGCGATCAGGAA
>SDZZ01000902.1 GCA_004173255.1 Chitinophagaceae bacterium
TTTTTGGATATGTCGCCACCCAGGTCCTGCACCGTTTCCAAATCCTTGACCACATTGCCCAGTTCCGATTGAAAGATCTGTTTCTGTATCTCCGGCGACTGCGGGATCTTGCCGAACTGGTCGTGGGTCAGGATAATGCAGTCCCAATTGTTGTTCTTTATCTCATGGAATATCCGGAGCCTTTGCGCCGGTGTAAAATCATTTTGCCCGGGGAAAAGTATGCGGGCATTCGGATACGCTTTTCGGTAAGTTTCCGCAATCTGGTCCACATTGGCTTTAAGGGCAATGATCATCGGTTTGTGCAGTATGCCCAGCCGCTTCATTTCCTGCGCCGCAACGATCATGGTCAGCGTCTTGCCAAGGCCCACTTCATGGTCCACGAGTGCCCCACGGTTCTGGATGATACGCCAAGCCGCATTCTTTTGGGAAGAATACAGGTCTTCGATACCCAGCGCTTTTTTGTCCAGTCCGGGAAAGTTCAAATGGCTGCCGTCAAACTCCCGCAGCACGTAACAGTTGTAGGTATCGTTGTATAATTTTTCCAGTTGCTTTTTATCGCCTTCAGGCAATTCCTTTAGCCAGTCGATAAACCCGCCCCGCATGAGCTCGATTTTCTGGTGCGCCAGCTGGATCGCCTCGTTATCCGGCATGCGTATCGTTTTACCGCCACCCATCGATACCTCATAGGTAAAAAAAGGCGTGGTGTTCTCCAGTGCGTGCTCCAGCAGTGTATACCCGTAGGTGGTACGCCCGCTCTTCGGTGTTACCGCATATTCCCTGGAAACTTTCAGGTTCATTCCGGTGCTGACCTTAAAGGCATCCAGCGATGGGAAATAGTTCACATCAGCCTGCTGCTCAAACAACGCTGTTGCAAAGCGTTCGTAGTATTTGACCGGTATCCAACGCTCACCCAGATTAAAATCCAGCAGTTCAAAGGGGATTTTCTCCGGCTGCACTTTTTCGAGCGCCTGAAGGCTGCGCAGGACTTGTGGGTTATCCCG
>SDZZ01000351.1 GCA_004173255.1 Chitinophagaceae bacterium
GCGATACAATTGCATCAACAAACGGCCCGCTGTCAGGCAACCGTTGCGCATCCACCATCAATGGAATCGAAACAATAACAGCCAATGTGCCCGCAGCATCAGCTGCATCTGATGAAACCTGCAGTTGTCCGTCCGTAAACGCACGCTGCAGGATTTCGCCTACCCCGGGCTCAAGGCTGCTGAAGGCACCCTCATTAAAATCGCGGGCAATGGAAATATCGCGGTCAATTGCACAAACATCCATACCCGAACGGATCAGGTGGGCTGCAAGTGCCTGCCCTATTTTTCCAAACCCCAGTATACTGACCTGTAACCTGCCCACATGTATGTTTTAATCCGGAATATTTTTCATCTTTTACTTACTTTGACGGACTACCCTCGCCGGGTTGCCCGCCACCACTGCATTTGCGGGCACATCCTTCGTCACCACCGAGCCTGCTCCTACCATTGCATTTTCGCCAATAGTGATTCCTGCCAGTATGGTGGCATTACTCCCGATGGAAGCACCCTCCATTACAATGGTCGGCACTACTTTCCAGTCGGACGCGGTCTGCAGTTGTCCATCTGCGTTCGCTGCCCTTGGAAAAAGATCGTTGATAAACATCACCCCATGCCCGATAAACACACGGTCGCGGATCTCTACACCACTGCAGATGAAAGAATGACTGGAGATTTTGCAGTTACGGCCGATCGAAACGGCAGACTGGATCTCGGTGAACGTCCCGATTTTACTGCCGTCACCAATCACGCAGTCATACGCATTGACAAAATCATATATCACCACATCATTACCCACCGTGACATTACGAAGGTTTTGTTTGGGTGAATCGATATTCAGTATCCTGCTCATGACAGTAGTATATTTTGCCCGTTTGATTTGATGGATAACTGCGCTGCCTCCAGGATCCTGACCACCGTCAGCCCCAGGCCGATTCCCGAAACCGGTGGCCCTCCCCCATTTATCGCCTCAACAAAATCCGCCGCCAGCACACCCAGGGCTTCGCGGCTTGCAATTTTGGGAACGGTGATATCACCCGTCCTGTAATCGATCAGCTTCTGGAGTTTATCATCTTCCGGATTCATACTGATGCTGGTATCATAAATCCGGATTTTTTCAGTAGGCTCCAGGTCGTTATAAATGATCATCTTTTTATCGCCACCAATCAATGTCTGCCTGATCTTCACGGGCGACGTCCACGAACAATGGATATGCGCAATAAAATCCGTTGCATAGTTGATGGTCAGGTAAGCAATATTTTCGATGCCATTCCCTGTGTGCGAAATACCGGTCGCATTCACACTCACGGGCTTTTCCCGCACCAGCCAGGCAAGGATGGCAATATCATGGGAAGCCAGGTCCCACAGCACATTCACATCCGGCTGGAACAAGCCGAGGTTAATCCTGGTCGAATCAAAATACCGCAGGCTGCCGATCGTGTTCTCATCAATCAGCTGACGGATTTTCTGCACCGCGCTGGTGTAAAGGAAAGTATGATCAACCAGTATCACCAACCCCTTTTCATCGGCAATGGCCATTAATTCCTCCGCTTCTGCTACCGAAGTAGTTACCGGCTTTTCAACCAATACGTGTTTGCCCAGCAGCAATGCTTTTTTTGCCAGCGCATAATGCGTGGCAACAGGTGTGGCAATAACTACGGCCTCCACCAGATTATCATTAATTAAAATTTCAGGATCCTCCACCACAGGAATGGCGGGATAATTCCTTGCAAGCGTTTGCAGGGCAGACCGGTCAGTATCTGCCACCCCCCTGATTTCGCAACCCGGTGTATGGTAAAAATTACGGACAATATTTTGCCCCCAGTATCCATACCCGATAATACCAATGCCTGTCTTTTTTGCTGCCATAGTGCTGTCATCAAAAGTAACTGAAAAAAAGATAGCGGCGGGGCCAGCAGTGCCTTACGGCGCAAGTGACACCCGCACCTGCAGGCCGCCACGTGTATTGGTGATCGGGAACGCGTTACTGATCTTCGGGATATTCCGGTTCTGTTCGAAGTAAAATTTGAGACTGACCCGGTTGTTCAGTACGTAGTCAATGGAAGGAGCGATCCGGATTACCTGTTGCCCCGCGGTACCAAATGACGTACCCTGGTCCAGTTTACTGTTAGCCGTTGCGTCATCCCTCAGGCTGAAATCGAACCGGAACGTAACATCATTATCCAGTTTCATCTTGCCAATCTTCTTAATCAGCGGCATTCCTTTTTTCCGCCAGTTGAAGCCAAAGGAAATTTCTTCGGACCTGTTCTCCGCCAGCTGGTAATCGATCAGGCTAAGGCTCAGTGTACGGCTCTTCCTGTATTCCACACGGGTTGACAACTGGTTAGTGAAGGTCATATCCACCTCAATCAACGGATCAAAACGTTCACTGATCGAAATGTTAGGCACCAGGAAGTAAGGCACATATTCGCCCGATTGCGGATCCCTGAAGTACGGATACCCCACACGGAACGGATCGAGATACAGCAACGCAGTATTGAAACTGTTCATGCTAAGCTCACTATGATAGCCGTGACGGATGGTCACATTGGTAAAAATCTTGTCCAGCCCCGGTAACCTCGACAAACCATTATAGGTAATGGTCCAGTTCGGCCGCGGCATCAGGCTGCGGAACGGATTCGAGTTGATCTTCGGACTGGTATTTTTAAACAGGTCGATCGATGTGGGATCCTTGTTTGAATACGCAGCAAGGAACGAAGGGATTACCACATCCTGTGCATAGCGGCCATAACCCTGGTAAAAATCAGGATCGTTCGGATCAACCACACCACCCTGGTACTGGTTCAGCGAACTCAGTTTTTTGGACATGATGATCCGGTTGTTCTCAAATTGTTTGAATGTCTCCGACACTACGTTCGGATCAAACTTGCGGAACATGGTCTGGTAAGAAATATAACTGATGCGGAAACTACCCGCAGCGTATGGATTCAGGCGTGTAAGCCCGACATTGTCCAGCTTGCTGGTATCCTTGTATAGTTCCGAATAGTTTTTGCTGAAATCCTTATCAAAATTAACGTCGATGTTGAGGTCGCGTAGCGGGCTCAGCTGCGCGGTGATGCCCAGACGCTGGGTAAACCGCTGCTGGACCATGGCCGAAACCAGGGTATCGGTCGACAACAAACCCTTTTGTCCAAACCGGTTGATCCAGCTGGTATCAGGCTGGTAGCCGAATGCAAAACCCAGACCAGGCTGCCCGCTTCGCAGGTTGTTTCCCAGCAACGTGGTACTATCCAGGTAACCGGGCAATGTTGTACCAAAATCCTCGGTATACTGAATTCCTACACGTTTCAATGAAGTAGCCAGCCGCACCGCAAACTTGGTTGCACCACCAATTTCCGGCAGCACGGCGCGGTTGAGTTCGCGCTGTTTCCGTTTCTCTTCGCGAATCTTGCGACGAACCTCACGTTTGGCTTTGCGACGTTCCTTCGGTGTCATTTTAGCGAGCACACTATCCGGGATCCTGAAATCAGCAGCTGAAACCTTTGGCACGTCCGGTGCTTTCTTTGTTTCATCCGTTTTTTTAGGTGTCGGATTTGCATTGTCATTCGACGCGGCACGCAGGAATCTCGACTTATTATATAACTGGTCAAAATTCAGTTCACCATTAACAGTACGTGTCTGCGAGTTGGACAGGGTATTTCCCAGCGTGTTACCCAGCTGGCGGGCCAGCAGCGAAGAAGCAAGCCAGTTGTATTGCGTGGTATAAGATGCACGTAATGTGGTCCAGTCAAGCAACGGGAATTTCTGCATCGGCACATTATACGTCAGCGTTGCCTGGTGGGCATACTGCGTGTTGCGGCCTCCCTTGAAGAGGTTATGGCGAACAGAATCTTTTTTAAACTGGTTGTCGATCCGCCCGGCCGGTTCATCCACCCGTGCATTATTGGTTGCCGTGAAATCGAGCGAAAGTGATTTCGTGAAACTCCATTGCAGGATATAGTAACGATCAAACGTAAAATACTTATCATAGGTTTCCGGGATCTTGTACGGACCACCACCCACATTCCGCGGACGGGTAGCGCCAAACTGCCGGAATACATCTGCCCGGAAAGAAAGCTGCGAAGGCACCGGGTTAAAATTGAAATCCTTCACAAACGTCAGCCACTTGGAATTTGACTTCACGGCGCGACGGAAAGGTTCAATAAACTTTGGTTGCGGTGCATAGTTATATGCCAGGCCACCACGGGTCTTCCTCAGCTCATATAATTCAATCAGCGGATTGTGCTGCTGCGTTTCCAGGTAGGAGTAGTTGAAATCGAAGTTGGTCGCACTCCAGATCTTCGGACGTTTGCCATCGGTCTTGATCTTTTTTACATTGGTAAAATTGATAGTCTTGATGGTGGTGATATCCTGTGCATCCTGGCGGATGGAATCCTTGGCAGATCCATTGGCAGCTTTCAGTTTGTCGTCCAGCTTGATATCCAGGTCATACGGATCATACTCCGGTGTACTGGAAATCCGGCTGATACCACCATACACAGGAATCTGGATCCCCAGCTGGCGGGGCAGCAGTTTACCCGCATCAATATTTGCCGAAAGGTCAAATGTGTACACGTCTTCACGGCTGCGTTCATTTACCCGTTGCTCAATTGTGCCAAAGCCCTTGCTGCGCGCAGATCCTGCAAGCGTCAGGCTGCCAAGGTCGGCCAGCTTCACATCCACTTTTCCCACAGCAGCCCATCCGCCCTTTTCATCGAGGTTGGTAAAACGAAGTTCATTGAACCATACTTCCGCACAGGCTGAAGTTTCGTTGGTGTTCTCAACCGACAACAGCATTCCGCGTACCTCACCAAGATTGGGGTTACCGATAATGGCATATGAACGGCCATCGGACAATGTTTCTTTATAGTATTGCGAAGCCGGATTGGATGAACC
>SDZZ01000352.1 GCA_004173255.1 Chitinophagaceae bacterium
GATAAAAAAACGATTAAGAACCTTGACTACTGGATTTCCTATTCTTACCTGGATACCAAACGCGACTTCCTGAATTTCCCTTATGCCATCAGCCCGAATTTTGCTGCGAAACATACTGCCTCGCTGGTGGTGAAAAAATTTGTGCAACCGTGGAAGATGAACCTGAACGGGGCTTACAACTATGCCAGTGGTCGGCCGTATTATTACATCGACATGAACAGCGGTCAGCCTGAGTTTGCCGATCGCGGACGTGCGCCGGATTACCACAACGTGAGTTTTTCAATGAACTACCTGCCGTTTATCGGTAAAAAAAACCCGAAGGCATATAATGTGTTTGTGCTGCAGGTGAGCAATATATTTAATATCAAACAGACCTATGGATACCAGTACTCGTACAATGGTGAAAGACGCCAGGCCATTGTGCCCCCGTCGAGGATGTTTGTATTCATTGGCGCCTTTCTCAGTTTTGGGGTCGACCGCAGCGACGAGATCATCAACAACGGTTTATAATAGTCCGGTGCACACAACCGCATCAAAGCAATCAACGTCTCTTCTTAAACGATAAACAAATCAATAAAATGAAAAAGATCCTTTTTGCAGTTTTAACCACGCTGGTCATAACAGGTGCCAGTGCCCAGTCCGACAAGTTCATGGGTGCCATGAAACCACTTGTGGCAGCTATTGACAGCACAACTACCTATGATGGCTTTATGAAACTGGCCAATTCTTTCCAGCGTATTGCCGAAGCAGAAAAGACCCAGTGGCTTCCATTTTATTACGCGGCGTTGTGTAATGTGTCCGCTGCTTACACGTTAATGGCTACGCCAGATCCGTCGAAAACAGATCCAATGGCCGACAAAGCCGAGGGACTGCTGAACCAGGCAGAAGCCCTGAGTAAGGACAATTCGGAAATATACATTGTAAAAAAACAGATTGCGTCCATGAGGCTGATTGCTGATCCGATGAATCGTTACATGACGTACGGTCCGGTGGCAGCCGAAGCACTGGAGAAAGCGAAACAGCTGAACCCGGAAAATCCACGCGTTTATCTGTTGGAGGCGCAGGATAAATATTTTACACCCGAAGAGTTCGGTGGCAGTAAAACGGATGCGAAAAAATTGTTTGAGTTAAGCAAGCAAAAATTCGACGCGGCAAAGCCTGAGACGGACATCCATCCGCGCTGGGGAAAAAACCAGATAAGTTATTTCCTGAGCCAGGGATAAAATCCTTTCCATATCAACACAGTATATGTTTAAAAACCTGGATCCGATCCTCCACTCCCAGTTAAGGCTTGCAGTAGTATCGTTGCTGCTGAAAGGGGAACTCGAATTTACCCAATTGAAAGAACAGACCAACTCGAGTTCCGGCAATCTCAGTGTGCAGATCCAGAAGCTGAAAGATGCGGGCTACATCGATATCCTGAAGCAGTTCAGGAACAACTACCCGCTCACCGTGTGCCGGATTACACCGGTTGGACAGAAAGCGTTTGACGAATATGTGATAAGCCTTCGCGAGTATGTCGGCAAGTCGATCGGATAACATGCACTCAAAAAAACTAACGGCCCTTTGGAAAAAGGGCCGTTTCTCTCTTTTGGAACTCTGATATAAAAAGGTAAACAGTGACGGATTCCGGGCAGGGAAGACCTGCAGCCGGAGAACCGTCGTCCGTTATAAGTTATTTCACCGTAAGGGAAAGGGGATGCAATTGTTCGGAGCCATCTTTCTGGATGATGCGGATGCGATAAGTCCGCGGCTGGCTGTTTTTCTTTACCGAAATTTTATAGTTGTTATTTTCAGATAAATCGGTTCCAAAAACCAGGGCCATACTGTTGAAGCTGACACCATCCACGCTACTCTGCAATTCAAACTTATCAGCAGCCTGGTTTTCGGAAACCGTCCAGTGAAAATAGATACGTTCGTTTTTAACCGAAAATTCAAAATCTTTGATTGTTGCCTGGTCCACGTCCGCATAAGAGGCGATCGGACTTTTTGAAGGAACCAGTTCAGAGGCAATGACAGACTGGCAAACCATCAGGGAGACCAGTACACTTATAATTAATCCTGTTTTCATTTCCGGGTGTTTTAATAATGGCCAATGGGAAGGTTGGATTTATTAACTGCGCGGAAATCATAAGGATTGGGCTTTTAGGGAAACCGGTCATCCGGGTGATAAGTAAAAATACGTATCGGGATGTGGTTTTCCGTACTCTCCGACAAACGTAATATCTGAAACCGGCTCTTGCAAGCCTTTTGAGAAAATTCTTTTAAATAAATCCAAGGCCCTCATTTACAACAGGTCGAGGTAGTAACTTTACCCAAATCGAGGAATGGAAACTGTAATTGAAGTCAAAAACCTGCGGAAGGAGTTTAGCGAGCTGGTGGCGGTGGATAACCTGAGCTTTACCGTTCCCCGGGGAAAAGTATATGGTTTCCTTGGGCAGAATGGCGCAGGCAAATCAACTACCATCCGCATGCTGGTGACCCTGGTGAGACCCACCGAAGGGGAGATCCGCATTTTCGGTCTCGACCTGGCAAAACACAGGAAGGAGATTTTGCGGCAAACAGGCGCCATCATCGAGCGGCCGGATCTTTATAAATACCTGACGGCCCTTGAAAACCTGAAAATTTTTGCGGGTATGAGTGGTTCGTCCACCGAACGCAAGGTGCTGATGGACCAGCTGGAAATGGTCGGACTGGCCGACCGGGCGCATTCAAAGGTCAAGACCTACTCACAGGGCATGAAACAACGGTTGGGAATTGCCACAGCACTGGTGCATGACCCGGCCCTGATTATACTCGACGAACCAACCAATGGGCTCGATCCGCAGGGTATTGCAGATATCCGCAACCTGATCCTGCACCTGAGCCGCGATAAAGGGAAAACACTGGTTGTGTCATCGCACCTGCTGAGCGAAATGGAACTGGTGTCCGATTCAATGCTCATTATTGACAAGGGGCGGAAGCTGGTGGAAGGAAAGGTGACTGACCTGTTTGACCCCGCAGAAACCCTGGTGGAGCTGCGTACGGCAGATGATGCGGTGTTCCTTTCCAGGCTGCAGGGCTCGCTGTTAAATACATCGCTGCACAAAACAGCTAATGGAAGCATACAGCTGAAAATGCATCGTAACGATCTCAACAATATTATGGGAAGGCTGCTGGAACTCCAGGTTCCCATCCTTTCATTCAGTGCGCGCCATTCACTGGAAGATTATTTCCTTAACCTGACATCCGGTCCCCAACATGTGGAAGCTTTTAAAAATTGAACTCTTCAAAATCTTCAAGCGCCCGCGGACCTATATCGCGTTTGGCGCCATTGCATCCATTGTAGTGCTGATCCAGGTAGCACTGAAATTTGATGGCCGGTCGTATGTCGATTTGCTCCTGAGCAACGTCGGCGATTCATTCGACATGGATGACAGCTTCAAGGACAAACTGCTGAGCGGTTACCTTATCTGTTTTGTAATACTGAATACCCTGCTCATCCAGATGCCGCTCCTGGTGGCCCTTGTAGCGGGCGACTCCATTGCCGGCGAAGCCAATATGGGTACACTCCGGCTTTCATTGACGCGGCCGGTAAGCCGCACGGAGTTTATGCTGGTAAAATTTACTGCATCTGTTATTTATACACTCGCGTTACTATTATGGATGGCAGCGCTTGCGCTTTTTGGGAGCATGCTCATTTTTGGCGTCAATGATATGGTCGTGCTGCGCTCGACTGGTATTGAGCAGATAGAAGTGTCTGATGTGCTATGGCGATATTTTGCCGCCTTTGGTTACGCGGCAGTCGCACTCACAACTGTTTCGGCACTGGCGTTTTTACTGAGCGTATTTGCCGAAAATTCCATTGGCCCCATCATTGCCACCATGAGTATTGTGATTGTTTTCACCATCCTGTCGGAAATGAATATCCCGATTTATGACCGCACCGTGAAGCCCTGGCTGTTTACCTCACATATGGTGGCATGGAAAGGATTCTTTTATGTGAAAGCCGATTCGGAAGGCAGTACTATCCGCGGGAGCATTGAGAACCTGCCAGCCATCTGGCGAAGCCTCAGTATACTGCTTGTTTACACTTTTGCGTTCACAGGCAGCGCCATCTGGATTTTCCGGAGGAAAGACATTTTAAATTAAACGTATGAAACAACTCGTAATATTATTGGTCGCACTGGCTTTTGTCAACGCCGCCAGTGGGCAGAGTGCCGAAGAACTGATCCTGGCCATCAAGGCAAAGATTGAAAAGGCAAATGATTATGAAGCGAAGGGTAAAATGAAAACGAATGTTGTTTTTATCAAGGCCCCGGTTGCCGATATCAAGGTTTATTTTAAAAAGCCAAACAAACTGAAGGTTAAGAATGAAAACGGGATTTCATTTATCCCGAAAGGGTCCGTGAATATCAACCTCGGAAATATTTTTGCAAACACGGACAGTTACGATATTATTGATGTGGGCAAAGAGGCTGGAACAGGTTTCCGTATGGTGAAGCTGCTTCCGCGCGATGACAATGCAGATGTGGTTTTGTCCACCTTGTATATTGATGAAAAGCTCAAACTGGTGCGCAAGGCAAAGACGACTACGCGCGAGAATGGAACTTATGAACTGGAGCTTACCTATGGAAAATATGCTGACTACGGGCTGGCCGATAAGGTGGTATTCACTTTCAATACCAGGGATTACAAACTGCCGAAGGGGGTAACCTTTGATTATGATGACGGTACCAAAAAGGCGCCGGTGGCAGACAAAACAAAAGAGAACAAGGGGCGTGTTGAAATAACTTACTCATCGTACATCATCAACAAGGGAGTGCCTGACAGCGTTTTCCAATGATCCTTCCAGGATGACAGTGATCGTTCCAGGGGGACAGTGATCCTTCCAGGATGACAATGATCCTTCC
>SDZZ01000353.1 GCA_004173255.1 Chitinophagaceae bacterium
TGGTTATCCAGCCCTGTGGAGGCAGAGGTATTTTCAATGGTCAGCACACCGTTGTGGAGTACTACATTTATTTCCCCTCCGGAAAAATTGTGCCGGCTGGCATTACTGAATAGATTGTTCAGCAGTAATTCCGCCAATGCAGTATTAACCGAAATTTCACAGGGTTTAATATCAATGTTGACCTTAAGAGCCATTTCCTGCCAGATCTCGCGAAACAAATCTATTTTTTCGGATACCAATAAATCAAGCCGGACGAGTTCTTTTGTGCTGAATTGGTTATTTTCGATTTTGGTCAGCAGGAGCAGTGCCTGATTCAATCGCGATAGTTTATTGATCGCTTCTGTAGCTCCCTGCAAAGCCTGGCTTTGGGATTCACTCAGGTCCGGTCCCTGCATCAGCACCTCCAACTTTGAGCGGATGATTGCCAGTGGTGTCTGCAGTTCATGGGAAGCGTTCTCAGTAAAGGTCTTCAATGACCGGTATTCCTGCGAAGCTTTCGCTGTTGCCTCTTGCAGAGTGGAGTTCAGCAAGGAGAACTCCTCAATTGAAGATCTGGGAAAGTCCGGCAGTTCCGCATTTCCGAGTTTGAACCCACGAAGGACATTCAATGAAAGATAAAAGGGTTGCCACAGTGATTTGAAAACCCTTCGGTTTATCATAAATGTAGTGATCAGGACCAGCAGGATGGTTGACAAGGTTATTGCAGCAACTAGCTGGATGATATTTTCCGTTCCCTCTAAAGACTTTGAGACCTCGACTTTATACCAATCATCCCTGACTTTAGCAGCGAAGGTCAGCTGACGTTGCGGTTCACCGTCGATGCCTTTTTCCACGGTGAAAAAATGTCTGTGGAGATTTACGTTTTTAAGTCTCGTAAACCTTATCTGCTGGTCTTTCAACTGTACCGGTGTGGGCAGTTCGTTGTTTGTTTTTATATAGGTGATGATTTCGTTCTCCTCAATCTCCAGATCGCCGTCCAGTTGTTTAAGTAATGTATACTGGAGTACGAAATAAAAGGCGATCCCCGAAAGGATAAAGATCAAAATCGTGGTGATAAGGTTGATGCGATTATACCGGTCGAGCAGTTTCATTTGATTGTATTAGTTCAGCGCGAATTTGTAGCCCATACCATACACAGATTTGATATAGTCCGGGCACCCGGCCTGCATTATTTTCTTCCTTAAGTTTTTAATATGGCTATATATAAAATCGTAGTTATCTGCTATGTCCATATTGTCTCCCCACAGGTGTTCAGCAATAGCGTTTTTACTGACCACTTTATTTTTATTGCTGATGAAATAGAGCAGCAGGTCATATTCTTTTCTCGTGAGATCGATCACGGTATTGTTGACTATTGCTGTCTTATCAGCCACATTCAGTTTCAACTCATCAAAGGTTACAATATTCTGTCCGTTGAATGTTTTGCGTCGGATGATCGCCGCCACCCGGGCCGAGAGTTCGGGCAGGTAGAAAGGCTTGGTCAGGTAGTCGTCGGCACCAATCTGCAGGCCGGTTACTTTATCGTCGAGCGAATTGCGGGCAGACACAATCAACACGCCGTCGGCCTTATTATTTTTCCGGAGTTCTTTCAGGATATCCAGACCACTACCGCCTGGAAGTGTGATGTCCAGCACTATGCAGGTATAATCATAGAGCGCAATTTTTTCCATGGCTGAACCATAATCCCCTGCTGTCTCACAAACAAAGCTTTCGCCAGCCATGTACTGTACAATGCTCTTCGCGAGCTCCTCCTCGTCTTCAATAATGAGTATTTTCATAAGCAGGGGTTAAAAGATAATGACCAATGTCCCGATGATAATAAAAAGGGCGCCAATGGCCGTTTTCCATGTCAATGTCTCGCCGAGGAAAATGACGGACAGGACGATTGTCAGCGCAACACTCAGTTTATCAACCGGGGCCACCTGCGACACTTTGCCCAGCTGGAGGGCGCGGAAGTAAAAAATCCAGGAAAGGCCGGTCGCTATGCCAGAGAGGATCAGGAACAGCCAGTTCTGTTTTGTTAGACCGGCCATGTTTCCGGAACCTTTAAACCACACGATCGCCCACGACAGCATAAGGATTACAATCGTCCTGATTGCTGTGGCCAGGTCGGAATTTACCCCCCTCATCCCCTGTTTAGCAAAAATGGCCGTCAGTGCAGCAAAAACGGCTGACAGCAACGCATAAATCCACCACATAGGTACCTGTTTAGGGCAAAGATGGCTCAAAATCCTGTGGAAAAGCCGGAGTAACATCTTCTCCAGAATTTTTACAGAATTCGGCCGGAATTTAGCCGATTCATTAAGACCCTCTTGAAACACCGTTGCTATGCATATAAAAAAGTTGCTGGTTCCATTGTTCATTTTGGTATTGCCTGTTATTGCTTTGAGCCAGAATACCGATTCGCTGGTGAATAAACTGGATAGCCTGAAAGCGCAAACCGATACAGCAGGGCAGAAGAACCTGATTGAACCCGAACTATACAATGAGAAGACTAAAATAACCCTTAAGGTATTTGGGATACTCCTGCTGGATGACCTCAAACAACAAGCGCTCTCCCCCTTTCGCCCCACCAAAAAAACACTAACAAGGGATGCCCTTATCCTGGGAGCAACCGTTGGCATTGCGTTCCTTGACCGGCCGATCCAGAAAGGCGCGGTGTCTTTCAGGGATCATAATGAATGGGTAAAAAAACCAAACAAGATAATTACCAGCCTGGGAGGTCCATTTGAAGTAGTCCCCCTTGCCGTAATCGCGGCCAGTGGGTTTATCCTCAAAAACGAAAAGCTTAGGGTGACCACTGCACTTGCAACCCAATCCTATATCACCGCGACAGTCTGGTCCACGTTATTCAAAGCCGTATCCGGCCGCACCCGGCCAGATAATTACGATGCCATTACAGGAAAAAATTCAACCCGATTCCATGGGCCTTTTTACAAGATTCCCAATGGGCAGAACAGTGCTTTCCCTTCCGGGCACACCACGCTGGCATTTGCCGCAGCAACAGTGTATGCAAAAGAATATAAAAATATACCGATTGTGCCTGTCTTGTCTTACGGGATTGCATCCCTGATCAGTGTGAGCCGTATCATTGAAAACAGGCACTGGGCTACCGACCTGATCTCTGGCGGTTTGCTTGGTTTTGCCTGCGGAACGCAAGTGGTTAATAACTATCACCGTTATGCGAGATTAAAGCGGCAGGAGGGCCTGCTTACGAAACCGGTAAATAAAGGTAAAATTGCTTTCAATCTTCAATGCTCGCCATTTGGCGTGTTACAGCCAGGAGTCGTTTATACTTTCAGGAAGTAAGACTTTACCTTATGAGTCATGGTTGATGATCGCTGCCGCCCTGTATGGCTTGGTGTTCGCGAAGGTCCTGACACTTGATCGATGTACTTTTACTTTGGATTGATGCTATCGCCGATATCTTTTTTTTAATTTCTTACAACCTGATAAATGAAAACTTTTATCCTGGCATTTATTGCCGTGCTTTTTTCTTTCGCCGCCCGGGGGCAGGCCGATTTCCGGACCGCCGAGCAGACGGCGAAAGACAAGCACCAGCTGTTACTCCTTAATTTTTCGGGATCCGATTGGTGTATCCCGTGCATCCGGATGCGCCGGGAGATCTTTGACGATTCCGTGTTCATTCAATCTGTCGGTTCTGCCCTGGTTATTTACAGTGCTGATTTTCCCAGGAAGAAAAAAAACGCACCGCCTGAAGCCATAAGGCTGCAAAACGAGGCGCTGGCCGATAAATACAACCCCGAAGGACACTTCCCTTTTACTGTATTGCTCGACTCATCAGGGGCGGTGCTCAGGACATGGGATGGTTATCCTGTTGAAGGCAGGGAAGGGTTTGTGCAAAAATTAAAAGTACTGACCCATGACTACCATCAGTAAAGCGATTACACTGAAGCGTGAGTTTAAAAAAACAGAACGGCTGATGGGGAACACCTTTGAAATAACGGTGGTCGCATCGGATGAAGTGTATGCCCACGCAATGATCCAGCTGGCCATCGAGGAGATCAGGAGGATAGAAGCGCTCCTGACTACCTATAATCCCTGCAGCCAGACCAATCAGGTCAATGCAAGTGCAGGGGTAAGGCCTGTTCGCGTTGACCGCGAAGTATTGGCGCTTATCCGTCGCGCGGCCCGCATCTCCGGGCTCACCGACGGTGCGTTTGATCTGAGTTATGGATCCATTGACCGGTCCCTGTGGAATTTCGACCGGTCCATGACCTCATTGCCGGATGAAAAGACAGCGATGGGGATGGTCAGGTTGATAAATTACCGCAACATCCTGACCGATGAAGCCGCCTGTACAGTGATGTTGAAAGAAGCTGGAATGCGCATTGGGTTTGGCGGGATAGGGAAGGGCTATGCCGCAGAAATGGCAAAAAACCTGCTCATCAGGGCGGGTGTGGAATCTGGTATCGTAAACGCTTCGGGCGACCTGACTACCTGGGGCTCACAAGCGGACGGGCAACCGTGGACAATTGGTATTTCGCATCCCGATTCGGCGCACCTCCCCTTTGCATCCTTGGCTATATCCGACATGGCAATTGCAACCTCCGGCAATTATGAAAAATTTGTAATGATCGGCGGCAAAAAGTACTCCCATACCATTAACCCCAGAACCGGCCTGCCCGTCAGGGGTGTAAAAAGTGTAACCATTATAGCGCCCAATGCAGAGATTGCAGATGCCATGGCAACACCCGTAACCATAATGGGAGTCAAAGCTGGGATCGGCCTGGTAAACCAGGTGGAACATCTCGCCTGCATTATGATCGATGACAATAATAAAGTATTCACTTCCAAAAACATTAATCTAAAATGAAAAAGTCATTAAAAGCCCTTGCAGCTTCATCAGTCCTTTGTATCCC
>SDZZ01000030.1 GCA_004173255.1 Chitinophagaceae bacterium
TCCAGCGCCACGTCCTTCGCCGATGCACCGTAACCGGAGATCATGATGATTTTGATGCCTGGATAATTTGCCTTGATATGATTAATGAAATCGACCCCGAAACCATCAGGGAGTTTGTTGTCGAGAATCACGACTGACGGATTTTCACTTTTCAGGTATTCTTCCGCACTTTTCAGGTTCTTTACATGGTCCAGCTCCATTTCCTTACCGTCGAGCAGTATATTAAGTAACAGGCACATTTCGCCCTCGTCTTCGATGATCAGCACTTTTTTCAGGTCTTTTGCGGGCAGGGCAGCTTGATTCGTCATAATCTGGTAGTTTGAGTTTGGATTTATTTTGCAAATACTTTGCCGTTCGGCAAATGAAGAATTTGGGGGAGGTATCGTCTGGAAATGTGGAAATTTTGCCCTGCAATTCCCCGCTACCATGTTCCGGGGATGCTCCTGCAAACTGAGACGATCCCGCAGTGCCATTCCCACCACCCGGAAGTAAAAATTGACGGAAGCATCAGCATGCCGGGGTTATCGGCAATCCGCAATCTGTATCTTTAAAGCTCAGGGTAATTCCTATAAAATGTTCCCGATCATTTTCCAACTTCGAAAATACAAGCATGATGTTCAGAAAGTTTTGCCGTACTGGCAAATTGTGTTCAACCAGTTTACTCCTTCTTTCTATTTTTTCAGCTACTGCGCACGGCCAACAGGTTTTCGAACCGGTTGCCATAGCAACCGAACACCTCATCAAACCCTTGGGTATCGACGCTGCAACGCCGAGATTTACCTGGAAAATAAGTGATGCCCGGAAGGGGGCCACGCAGACCGCTTACGAGCTTGTTGTCGGCATGGACTCGGCCGCTGTTGCATCAGGAAAGGGCGACCAGCTGGCCACGGGGAAAATCACTGGCGACCAGCAATTGTTTACTTACAATGGCAAAGCCCTGCAACCGTTTACCCGTTATTTCCTGTTGGTAAAAAGCTGGGACAAAGACGGCAAGTCTGTCAATGGCAAAATCACCTGGTTTGAAACCGGCATGATGCAGTCATCCAACTGGCAGGGGACATGGATCAGCGATAACCAGGATCCAACATTAAAACCCGCTCCCTTGTTCCGGAAAAATTTTGCCCTCAATAAAAGGATTAAATCCGCCAGGGCCTACATAGCGGCGGCAGGATTGTATGAACTTTTTATCAACGGCTCAAAAACCGGCGACCATCGGCTCGACCCGATGTATACCCGGTTTGATCGTCGCACGCTCTATGTCACGTATGACGTAACCACCCAGCTTCAACAGGGAGAGAATGCCGTTGGAGTGATGCTCGGCAACGGATGGTACAACCACCAGTCAACTGCGGTGTGGGATTTCCATCGTGCACCGTGGCGCAACCGGCCTGCGTTCTGCATGGACCTGCGCATAACATACGAAGATGGATCGGTTGAGGTAGTGAAGTCGGGCCGCGACTGGAAAACCACCCTCGGCCCCGTTATATTCAACAGCATTTACACAGCCGAACATTATGATGCCCGCAGGGAAATTGCCGGTTGGAATACCGGCTCGTTCAATGACTCTGCCTGGAAAAATGCGATACCCCGTACGGCGCCTTCCACCAATATTGTGGCCCAGGCAATGCACCCGGTCCGGAACGTGGAGGAAATACCAGCTGTAACCGTTAAAAAAATCAACGACAGCGTTTACGTCTTTAACCTTGGCCGGAATACTTCAGGAGTGAGCCGGTTTACCGTCAATGCTCCCGCCGGCACCAGCTTCCGCCTGAAACATGGGGAACGATTATATCCGGATGGTCGTGTTGACCAGTCGAACATTGATGCGCACTACCGCCCCACCGATAATACGGATCCGTTCCAGACTGATATCTTTACCAGTGGTGGCAAAGGCATGGAAACATTTATGCCCCGTTTCAATTATAAAGGCTTCCAGTACGTGGAAGTCACATCATCCACACCCATTGCGCTGGCAAAAGAAAACCTGACCGGCTTTTTTATGCATAGCGATGTGCCGGTGCTGGGTTCGGTGGAATCATCCAACCCGGTGGTCAATAAAATATGGTCCGCTACCAATGCCTCTTATTTGTCGAACCTTTTCGGCTATCCGACCGACTGCCCCCAGCGGGAAAAGAACGGCTGGACCGGCGACGCACAGATCGCCATCGAAACAGGCTTGTATGGATTTGACGGCATAACCGTTTATGAAAAATGGCTGGCCGATCACCGGGACGAACAACAGCCGAATGGTGTATTGCCGTCCATTGTGCCAACGGATGGATGGGGCTACGAATGGGGGAATGGGCCAGACTGGACCAGCACCATCGCCATCATCCCGTGGAACATTTATCTTTTTTACGGCGACAGCAAACTGCTGGCCGACTGTTACGAAAACATCAGGCGCTACGTAAATCATATTGACGAAGTATACCCGACCGGGCTCACCACCTGGGGATTGGGTGACTGGATCCCTGTAAAGTCCCAATCGCCCGTTGAACTGACGTCGACCGCTTACTACTATGCCGATGCCCTGATACTCGCAAAGGCTGCCACGCTGTTAGGAAAAGAGGAGGATGCAGTGAAGTACAACGCACTCGCGGAAAAAATCAGGAACGCATTTAATGGAAAATATTTTAACGCGGCAAAGAATTCATACGGGAGCGGACTGCAAACCGAACTCAGCGTTGCCCTTTTCTGGGGACTGGTACCGGATACCCTGCGGCCTGCAGTCGCAAAAACGCTGGCAGAGCGCATTGCAGCCGATGGCAACCAGCTGGATGTTGGCCTGCTTGGTACCAAGGCTATCCTGAATGCACTGAGTGAAAATGGTTATGCCGATGTTGCATACAAACTGGCAGCAAATGAGAAATATCCTTCGTGGGGCTGGTGGATAGTAAACGGCGCAACCACGCTGTATGAAAACTGGCCTATCGATGCCAAGTCGGATATTTCGATGAACCATATCATGTTTGGTGAAATCGGCGCATGGTTGTACAAGGCGCCGGGTGGTATTAAACCAGACCAGGCGGCACCCGGATTTAAACGGGTATTACTGCAACCTTACTTTGTAGAAGGACTGAACTCATTTACCGCTTCGCACGAGGGACCTTACGGTAAAATAATTTCATCGTGGAAACGCACTAAAAAAACAATCAGCTATACAGTTACAATTCCAGCAAACAGTTCAGCCATTGTGAAACTCAACACCGGTAAGGGCCAGAAGGTCACACTGGATGGAACATTGTTGGCTGCGGCAAACGGGAATGTGTTGCAGGAGTTACCTGCAGGGGTTTACCGGTTTGAGATAAAATAACCGTAAATGCAGGCAAGCTGGTTGCCAACAACCCGGTAATTGAAGAGGTGACATCACTGATGGTAAAATAAACCGCATAAAAAACAAGCCGGCAACACTTCAGTTACCGGCTTCTTTTTTTATCGCCTGACTTCTACTGTGACAGCTCAACTATGATTTAAAAAACTCGAGCAGGTCTTTGGCAATGGTAGCCGCTTCCGTTACCGGCATACCATGCGGGAAACCAGGATAGGTAATCAGTTTACCATTTTTCAACAGCTTAATTGCTTTTTTAGCGGTCAGGTCAATGGGTACGATCTGGTCGTCTTCGCCATGAAGCACCAGTACGGGCACGTCCAGTGACTTCAGGTCTTCCGTAAAATCAGTTTCGGAAAACGCCTTGATGCAGTCGTAATGCGCTTTTATTCCGCCCATCATACCTTGTCTCCACCAGTTGTTACGTACGCCCATTGATTCTTTTGCCCCGTCACGATTGTAGCCATAAAACGGCATGGTAAAATCCATAAAGAACTGCGCCCGGTTATTGGCTGTTCCTTCCCGGATGCCATCAAATATTTCCATCGGAACGCCATCGGGGTTACTGGCCGATTTTGCCATGACGGGTGTCACCGCGCTGACCAGTACTGCTTTGGCCACACGACCCTTGCCATGTTTTGCCACATATCGGGCTACCTCACCCCCTCCGGTTGAATGACCCACGTGGATGGCATCTTTCAGGTCAAGTGCTTTTGCCAGTTCGGCCACATCTGCCGCGTAGGTATCCATTTCATTGCCGGTGGCTGTCTGGCTGGAACGGCCATGTCCACGGCGGTCATGCGCAATAACGCGATATCCTTTGTCCAGGAAGAACATCATCAGGCCATCCCAGTCGTCGCCGGAAAGCGGCCACCCATGATGGAAAACAACTGGCTGGCCGGTACCCCAGTCCTTGTAATAAATTTCTGTTCCGTCCTTGACTGTGATTTTGCTCATTTGATTGTTTTTATTGTTGAAAATTAATGTTTCCCAAAATTGCCGGATCATGTTGGAATAGCCGTTGTATAAATCACCGGTTCTGATTTACTTTTCGGGGGCAGGACCATCCATCGCCTGTATTCCGCGCTTCATAATTTACTAACTTTAGTACACATCAATTGAAAAATATGGAACCGATCAGGAAAGAAGATATTAAACAGGAAGTTTTTGACCTGTACGACGACTACGCCCATGACCGGGTGAACAGGCGCGATTTTATGCAGAAACTTTCCCTGTATGCGGTTGGAGGTCTTACTGTCACTTCACTCATGAGTTTCCTGATGCCGGATTACATCAATGCGATCCAGGTAAAAGCTGATGATCCAAGGATCAGTTCCGGATACATAACCTATCCTTCACCGAAAGGAGGCGGTGACATCAGGGCACTGCTTTCGATGCCTTCGGATGTTACTAAAAAACCAGGTGCCGTGGTAGTGGTGCACGAGAACCGGGGACTGAACCCGCATATCGAAGATGTTGGTCGCCGGGCAGCACTCGCCGGTTTTATTTCCATAGCACCAGATGCACTTACACCGCTGGGTGGTTACCCTGGTACGGATGAAAAAGGCCGCGAACTGCAGGCCAAACGCGATAAAAATGAAATGCAGGAAGATTTCATTTCAGCTTACGAATACATTAAGGGACATAAGGACTGCAACGGGAAGGTGGGCGTGGTCGGCTTCTGCTATGGCGGTGGCATTGCCAACATGATGGCTGTCCGGATCCCCGACCTCAAGGCATCAGTGCCATTTTATGGTGGCCAGCCAGCAATTGAAGATGTTCCAAAAATACAGGCGCCTTTACTGATCCATTATGCGGAACTGGATACCAGGGTAAATGAAGGATGGCCCGCGTATGAAGCGGCCTTAAAGGCAAACAATAAAGAGTATACGGCTTACATTTATCCGGGAGTCAATCACGGGTTCCATAATGATACCACACCGAGATACGTCAAGGCCGCTGCGGAACTGGCGTGGAAAAGGACTGTCGATTTTTTCACAGCTAAGTTATCCTGACCGGCAGACCCGGACATATGCAGGGGTTACAGCAATGGCAATAGCCATTTTAAGTTTTCGAACTCATTTCCGTACGTCCAGCAACTTCCTGATTTCATTTGCTATTTCGTCCACACGTCCTTCAGCATTCCCAGTACTTACAAACCGGATAATGCCCTGCTGGTCGATTACAAAGTTTTTGGGGATGGCTGCTTTTGCATAGGCAGCCCAGACTTTCTTTTCCGGGTCATAACCAGGGGTGAATACAATCCCCTTTTTGTTTAGTTTTTCCATGCCGGCCGCGACCACCTCTCTTGGCTCGCCCATTGCAACCGGAAGAAATACCACCTCGGCCGGATCAAATTTTTTGAGGATTTTGCCCGGTACTTCATGGAATTCCATGATGCACGGTGCGCACCAGGTGGCCCAGAAATTCAGTAGTACTACTTTCCCCCTGAGGTCAGACAACCGGACCTCGGTGCCATCAATCATTTTTACCGTGAAGCCTGCTGCTGTATCACCCGGGTTGAGTAAAAATCCATCGTCTTCTTTTGCAGCAGGAGCAACCGGTGCTATCGGTGCTCTTTTATCCCGTTCCTTTTTTTCCTCTTCTGTAAAAAGGGAGACCAGTACCACAAACATCGGGTCATCACCGATAGCCTTACCAAACTTTTCGGATAGCTGTTTCCAGTCCTGCTCATTCAGGCCTTTGTCCATGGCCTTGATCATTCCTTTTTCGCCATATTCGTTCACTGTGGCCATCGTTACAATCTTTGATTTATCAACGATCAGCACATATTCCGGCTTTTTTATTGTAGAATCCTGGGCCATCAGCTTCATACCAAAAGGTACCAGCAAGCAGGCATACAGTGCAAGTATAAATTTTGTCATGTTATTCCCCGGGTATTTTGACAGGTTGGTGCAATTTAAACCAACCCATTGTTAATGCAGGTTAATGTTGGGTCAGCCTAACTGAAAATTGTCTGGTTCAAACCAAGGCAAGTTTCTTTCTCATCAGCGTTTCTTCGAAGCCCACCCCAAAATGTTCGGCGGTAAAGTCCCTGATTTTTTCCCATCCGTATTTATAATAGAAAGAGAGCCCGATCGGCGAAGCTGCCAGTTGCAGTTCGCTGATACCCCTGTCCAGCGCAAAAGCTTCGAGATGATCCATCAGTGTTTTACCAATGCCCTGTTTGAGATGCTGCAGCCTGGTATAAAAGCCAAGAACAAAATCATCTTTAAGGGATACGGTACCTACTATTCGATCATCTTTCACCGCACAGAAAGTCGCTTCCTTTTTGAGTTTACCCTCCATCTCGTCAACAGAATAATACCGGGCAAATACGTTCCATTGCTCATCCGAATAGTAAGGTTTCAGCAAGGCCAGCGCATTTTCCAGTACCAGCTCACTGATTTCTTTTGCATCCGACACCACAGCATTTCGAATTTCAATTGATCCATTCATCGGTTAAAGTTACTTCGTCAATAAAATGTTTGCGATTCAGTCCCACAAGCCGTCTTGTATAAACTACCTGCTACTCAGTTGTGGCGCACGAAGTGCTGGTCACTTACCGATACAAAACTTACTGAAAATATAATCCAGTGTATCCTCGTTTGAAATATCACCGGTGATTTCTGAAAGGTAATGCAGGCAACGCCGTATGTCCAGGGCCAGCAGGTCACCCGGCAGGCCGTTATCGAGTCCTGCCCTGATTTCATTGAGTGATAAATCCGCTTCCTTCAGTGCATGGTAGTGCCGTGCATTCGTCACCACGGTGCTCTCAGTATTGATTTGCCCCTCGAGTACAGCAGCGGTCATGGCATCTTTCAGTTCGCGGATCTGCTGGTTATTTTTTGCAGAAATAAAAGTGATAGGTGGGAGGTCTTTGAATTTGTCCATTGAGCCATCGTAACTATCGAGTTTGTTCGCCACCAGCAGGTATTTAAGACCGGCTTCATCAATCTCGGTTTTCATGGCAAGGATTTCGTCGATCGGATCGGCTGCATCAAACAGGAAGACCACGAGATCGGCTTCTTTCATTTTTTCCTTGCTCCGCTCCATGCCTGCGTTTTCGATCAGGTCGGAACTATGCTGCCGGATGCCTGCCGTATCAATGAGCCGGAACAGGATGCCGTCGATATTCAGCACTTCTTCAATGGTATCGCGGGTAGTGCCCGGGATGTCACTCACGATCGCCCGGTTCTCGTTCAGTAATACGTTAAGCAATGTCGATTTACCCGCATTGGGTTTACCAATGATGGCTACGCTGACCCCGTTTTTGATCACGTTCCCCAACTGGAAGGAGGTTAGCAGCTGGCCGGTTGATTCTTTCAGCTGGGCGATGAGTGTATAAAAAGCCGTCCGGTCTGCGAATTCAACGTCTTCCTGGGCGAAATCCAGCTCCAGTTCGATCAGTGCCGAGAACTTTATCAGTTGTTCCCGAAGTTCCTTTAAACGGGCCGAGAAGCCCCCACGCATTGTGTTGAGAGCCGTTCGCAAGGAGGCTTCGGTATTACTCGAAATAATATCGGCCACGGCTTCGGCCTGTGCCAGGTCCATTTTACCATTCAGGAATGCCCGTTGGGTAAATTCGCCCGGTTTTGCCAGTCGTGCCCCCTCACTGATGCAGGCGTCCAGCACCTGCTGGTGGATATAGGGTGAGCCGTGGCAGCTGATCTCGATGATATTTTCACCGGTATAAGACTTCGGACCATGGAACAGGGAGATTACTACTTCGTCCAGCATCACGCCGTTATGTCTCAGGAATCCCACATGCAGGGTATGTGAGGCCTGAGCCATCAGGTCTTTTGCAGGGAACAGCCGGTTGGCGATACTGATCGCCTCCCTACCGCTTAGCCGGAGTACGCCGATGGCGCCGATCCCTGGCGGGGTTGCCAGTGCAACAATAGTATCATCCCACCCCGATAATTTATGCATGCTCAAAATTACTGTAACCGGGTGATTCCGGTTCCATCGATCTTGAACCCCCAAACCGGGCATCCAATTTGTTTAGAACCTTCAAATAACCACAATGAAAGCATTGAAATCTGTACTGCCGTTCCTGCTGGCCCTTATGCTCATCACCAGTTCCTGCACCTCCACCCGCCACGTACCTCCCGGCCAGGCCAAAAAAGCCACCGGATCAAAATCAGCCAAACCATTTGCCCCCGGTCAGCAAAAAAAACATTAACGCCGGCCTTCAGGCCCACCACACCCACCCCAACTCCCCCGGTTTATTGACCTGTGGGATCTTTTTGGTAACCCTCAACAGGGATAGAAAGGAATATTGCAATCCAGAAAAAGTGTGGAATATACAAGTTGACTCGCAATTGCCCCTGGACCACAAGTGCGGACAAACAAGAATTGATACGACAGTTTCACAATAATCACAAGTGCGGACAAACCAGGATTGATAGGACGGCTTTTGCCATGCCCACAAGTGCGGATAAACCGGGATCGATAAGACGGCTTTTGCCATGCCCACAAGTGCGGACAAACCAGGATTGATACGGCATTAGGCGGGATGCCGAAGGCGTGCCGGCGGAGCCGTATCAACCTGGTTTGCCCCACGCTCTCCATGTGAAAAAGCATCAACCTGGTTTGCCCCACGCCCTTCAATGCACTAAGTCAAACAAGGTACCTAGCACCCACGATTCTAGACACACAGACAATCAGCACTCTGTCAGGTGCAAAAAAATCCCCCAGGTCAAAAACCCGGGGGATAAATATTACTTACTAACTCAAAATTATTCAGAAGTCACCTGGAAAGTAATCGGCTGTTTACGGAAGGCATTTACACTGCGACCATTCTGTACCGCTGGTACCCAGGCTGGCCCCTTCTTGATAACCCTTACCGCTTCAGCTTCCATACCGTATCCGTGGTTAGTGAGGGCGCGAACGTCGCTGATGCTACCATCCTTGCTCACCACAAACTGAACGTATACTGTATAAACCCCTTCAGGTGCACCGTTGTCGATTGGTGCGTTTGGATTCAGCTGCCTTTCGAGGTATTTCCTCCAGGCACCTTCACCACCCTTGAATGAAGCTTCGATTTCCACTTTTTCGAAGATCTTGTTCTCATCTTCTACTTTCTTTTCTTCCACAATCCCTTTACCATCATCGACAACAACCGGTGCGGCGATACCTTCATCCTTGATACCTTCCTGGTTCACCACGTCAATTTTGGCTTCCTTCAGTTCTTCCTGTGCGGGAGGCGGTTCCTGCACTTCTTCATCCTTCACAATTTTCGGAGGAGTGAACTGTTTCATTTCGATTTTGGGAGGATCTGGTGGCTTAGGCGGAGGGGGCGGTGGTGGTTCCACTACTTTCTCCTCTTCCTTGATCTCCATGATTGTCACTTCTTTAGCGTCAAGCTTGGCATCTGTTTTTTCTTCCATGTTATTGGCAATGAAAGAAGCGATGAGTGCCAGCAGGGCGACAGAAGCTGTGATGACAAGGGCCAGGATAATGCGCTTGTTGTAAGACCTGCGCAACTGGTAAGCCCCGTACTCCTTGTTCCTCCCTTCGAACACGAGGTCCAGCAGGTCGGATGATAAAATCTTATTAGCTTCCATTTGTCTGTTTGTTTAATATTAGATGCGCTTCAAGGGTTAATTCCACACAATTTCCTGAAAATTATTGGGCTGGAGGAGTAGCGGCGGCACCCGTTGACGGGCCTTCGGTCGCTTCAACCAGTTCCTTTTCAGAGTCGGCAATTTTCACCATGGCGAACCTCTTTACATTATTGATTGTCATCTCGTCCAGGATATCCACCGTGTTTTTGTAGGTAGCATCCGGCATTGGTTTGATAACAACTACGAAATCCTCATCAGCGCATTCATACTTGATATCCTTCTTTCCTGCTGCGCGGGCTTTCTCCTCGCAGGCAGCGTTACCAGTATAACTTGCTATAACCGATTTCTTCTTCTTGATGATTTCATCGCGGATCCCCTTAAAAGTGGTCTGCTTGAAATTTGAAGCATCCGGCGACAGTTCACCCTCGTAATAATAAACATTGTTGTTCTTACCGAGCATGATTGTCAGGGCTCCCGATTGTTTGGTCTTGTTCAGCTCCTCATCCTTATTGGTATCCTTCGGCATGTTGAGGTCCATCGTGGATGGGGTACTCAGTGTAGCCGTAAAGATGAAGAATGTGATCAGCAGGAACCCAAGATCCACCATCGGCGTCATGTCCACACGGGTAGACAGCTTTTTGGCCTTCTTTACGCCGGGGCCTTTCTTGTGGCCACCGCCGCCATCACCACCTTCAATACTTGCCATAATAAATAGGTTTACTAATTTTTAATTATTTACTGCGTGCCCTGCGATGCTTTCGCACGCATGGTCGACAATTCAGATCCGGCAGGTGCACCTTCCTGGCCAGTGATGAGGAAGTATTTGAATTCCTCATTCCTGCGCAGGGAGTTGATCACTGCTTCGAATGCCGGATACTTGGAGGTGTTGTCACCTTTCAGCAGGTAGATCAGCTTGGTACCGCCAAATGCTTTCTTGGCTGCACCGATCCACCAGACCAGCTCATTCGTAAGGCTATCCAGCACGGGAATACCGGGTTGCTTGATCGTTTCACGTTCCTGGATCGGGCGTTTCAGCAGGTCTTTCAATCCGCCGAAGGGCACACCTATAATAGGTGTTGTGGCGAAATTGTTGATCTCCTGTGCAGTCAGTCCCAGGTTCCTTGAAGCATTGATATCCGTAATAATCCCGTTGATCTTTGCTTTGTCTGCATCCGTTTTACCACCAAAACTCACATACACCTTACTCTGGTTGTCGATCGTGATAAGAACGGAGTTTTCCGTTTTCAGCTTGTCAGAGGAAACCGAATTGGGCGTTTCCACTTTCACCGGCTCAGGCGGCTTGAACTTTGTTGCCATGATGAAAAATGACAACAGGAGAAAAGCAATGTCCACGAACGGCGTCATGTCCGTGTCCGTGCTCTTCTTTGGTATTTTAACGCTTGGCATTTTTGCTACTTTTTAAATAATGAGATGAATAGTCCGGAAAAATCCATAAAACTATTCCTGTTTTATTTGTACAGTGAGCCAAAGCTTTGTGTCAGGGTGAAACCAGATTCATCGATACCATAAGTGATAGAATCGATCTTGGTTGTAAACACGTTGTACATTACAAGCGCCAGGGCTGAAGTACCGATACCGATAGCGGTATTGTACAGGGCCTCAGAGATACCGATCGCCAGGGCGTTGGTATCAGAACCACCACCTTCAGCACCAAGACCGGCGAAGGCGCGGATCATACCCATTACCGTACCCAACAGGGCTACGAGGGTACCAACCGATGTGATAGTTGACAGGAACACCAGGTTCTTTTGCAGCATTGGCAGTTCCAGTGCAGTAGCTTCTTCCACTTCTTTCTGGATTGACAGAACTTTTTGTTCAGTATCCAGACCGCTTTCATTGATCATTTCCTTGTAACGGCGGAGACCGGCTTTCATAACGTTTGCAACAGAACCACGTTGTTTGTCACACTCAGATAATGCCGCGTCAACGTTACGGTTAGCGAGGTGATATTGTACTTTGCGGATAAAATCAGAAATAGAACCGCTGCCAAGGGCTTTCTGGATAGTCAGGAAGCGTTCGATAGAGAATACGAACACCATTAATAACATACCAACGAGTAATGGTACAATGATACCACCTTCATAGATACCGTTCAATGCACCAAGTGGTTTATGGTGTTTAGGCCAGAATCCACCAGCAGGATCCGGCTCCGCGAAACCACTTGCAGCGCCGAACACGAAACGCCAGATTAAATAACCTGCAATAATACAAACGACCGGAGCGATCCAGGAAATAGAATTACCGCTTTTTTTAGGTTGAACAGAAGTAGCCTTAACCGATGCGCTTGCAGTTGGTTTTGTCTCAGCCATGATCTAAATTTTTAGTGTTTTTAAAATGTTAATGAGCCTCTTTAGGCTACAATTCTACTGAAAAAGTTTATACAAAAATCCTCTTAGTCGTTTATTTTTTAGATAAACAAGGAGCGTCAAGTTAAGGATTTTTTCAACTACAGCGCGCCCTTAAAATTAAATTGATAACAAATTAATGCGCTGGGTACCACCCTTTAGTTACTCATACCTCAAAGCGGCGATGGGATTTAATCTCCCGGCCTTGATGGCGGGATAGATTCCGGCACTGAGCCCTACCGCAGCACACAATATGATACCCCCTGCTACCCAGTTCCAGGGTACAACAAAACCGGTACCCAGGTATACAGCAAAAAGATTGCCCACGCATACACCTAAAACAATGCCGAACACTGCTCCCAACAGGCTAATGATCATGGCTTCCAGCAGGAACTGGCGTTGCACCATCTTACTCTTTCCGCCGATTGCCTTTACCAGTCCCACTTCCTTCGTACGTTCGGAAACGGAGACCAGCATAATATTCATAAGGCCAATGGCTGCACCGATCAATGTAATGAGGCCGATCACCGTGGCCGAGATGGTCAGGAACCCAAGGCTTTTCATTGCCGTTTCCGCCACACTGTCGCTGCGGTCAAGGGCAAAATTGCTTTCCTCCGTGGTAGTCAATTTCCGGATGGGGCGAAATGCAGCCTCCGCTTCACCCATGGCCTGCTCCATACGAAGCAGGTCGCCGGTCATCACGGCAATCACGTATGAATTGCCGGAAGAGAAATGTTTTTCAATACTATTATAGCTGGTTATGATCAGGTTGTCGCGGCTGAACCCAAAGGTGGAACCACGGCTTTCAAGTACACCGGCCACCCGGAAGGGTACGTTATTGATCCGGATAGAGGCATTAACGGCACGTGCAGGCTGGTTGGGAAAAAGTTTATTGGCCACATCAAACCCGAGCAGGCAGAGGTCGGTGCCCGACTGCACTTCGCCGCGCGTAAAATTGCGGCCGTCCTGGATGGCCATTCCATTGAGGGCAACATAGTTCTCATCGCCACCCATCACCATCACGTTGGGACTGGTTTTTTTCTCTGCATACGAAGCAATGCTGTTGCGGCTGCCAAACACCGATATACCGGTTACGGAGGGGTAAGAATATTGCCTGATAAATAATTCCGCCTGGTCTTTGGTAATTTCCTTGCCCAGGTTGGAGGTTTTCTCCTTCCTTGCGGACTTCTTTGAAAGCTGCACCTGGCGCCGGTTGGAGGGGCCACCAAATTTAATTGTCCGTTCCCTGAACCGGATGGTGAAGGAGTTGGCGCCCATGTTGGTAAAGCTCTCGGTAAACTTCTGGTTCATGGCCTTGATGGCCGTAATGATGCCTACCAGCGCCATGATACCAAAGGCAATGATGGTTACGGTAAGACCCGTACGCAGCTTGTTACCACGGACCGTACGCCACGCAAGGGAAAATATATCTCTGAAACCCATGCCCTAAAATTAATCAATGAAGGGCATCTGCGGGTTAGAAATATAACCAGTACAATATGTTGGAAGGGAACGTACCCACCAGGATGATCAGGGCGGCAACCACCACCAGCAGCACCTTGAACCCGGTACCTGCTTCAATGGTCGCATTACCATCCTTGAAATACATGGCCTGGATCACCCGGAAATAATAGTAGGCGCTTACCGCGGCCATCAGCACCGCGAAGATCACCAGCCACAGGTATTTACCCGTAAGCATCACGGCATTGAGCATGTAAAACTTGGAGAGGAAACCTGCCGTCAGCGGAATACCGGCGAGGGATAATATACAAATGGTAACCACCGCAGCCACCAGCGGCTGCTGCCTTGCCAGGCCATTGAACCCTTCGAAGGTGTAGTCACTCATCCTGACCAGCACGGAGAAGATGGCGATGCTGGCCAGTGAATACGCCAAAGCATAAATAAGGATGCCTTCCTTGGCGGTGCTGTTCATGGCAAATAATGCCAGCATCATAAAACCTGCCTGCGAAATACTGGAGTATGCCAGCATGCGTTTTACACTCTGCTGGAACACCGCGGTGATATTACCGATCAGCAGCGTCAACGCACTGATGACAGCCACCCACAGTTGCCAGGTACCATGCAGTTTGCCAAAGGCCTCATCAAACAACCGGATAAAACCAATAAACACGGATACTTTCACAATGGTGGCCATGAAAGAGGTAAACACGGTTGGCGCACCATCATACACATCCGGTGTCCAGAAATGGAATGGTGCAGCTGAAACCTTGAACGACATGGAAAATAACAGGAGCAACATGCCTGCGATGGCTGGCAGGTCGGGCGACTGGGTACCAATCTTCATCAGTGCCGTATCAAACGTGCCGGTTGAACCATAAATGAGCGCAATACCCATCAGCATAAGGCCGGTGGAGAATGCGCCCATCAGGAAATATTTCAAAGAAGCTTCGTTACTCTTCAGGTTCTTCTTATCACTGCCGGTTAAAATATAAAGGGGAATAGAGATGATCTCAATACCGAGGAACAGGATCAGCAGCGAAGTAAACGAAGCCACCATCACCGTTCCTGCAAGGATAAAAAAGATCAGCGCAAAATATTCTGCATACTCGACGCCTACCTTTTCCATATCACGGCCGGAGAGCAGGAAATAGATCAGTGTACATACAAATACAATCGTGTTGAAGAAAAGGGCAAAGCGGTCGAAGCGCATCATGCCGTCAACCGATACAGACAGGAGCGGACCACTGAACATTTCGGCAATGTTCACCGAAAGCAGGACCAGTACCCCGGCAATTGCCACGGCACGGATGCTGCTTTTGTTTTTCAGCAGGATCCCGCTGAACATCATGACCACTCCAAAAACCGCCGAAATTATTAATGCGTTCATACCTGTTCTGTTACTTCTTTATCAGATGCATCACATCCGATTTATTTAAAATTGCATCGGTGATATTACTTGTAAGGTCGAGCAATGGCTGCGGGTAAATACCGGCCCACAGGATCAGCACTACCAGAATTCCCAGCGCCAGCTTCTCATTCAGCCGCAGGTCAGTGGCCTTAACGGTCAGCAACTGCGCATCGCCAAAGAAAATTTTCCGGATCATATTCAATGTATAAACCGCGGCAAGGATAATACAGATACCCGCAAGTACCGCCAGCACCACATTGTACTGCGTTACTTCCGAATTGTAAATGCCGGCAAACATCAGGAACTCACCAATGAATGCATTGGTCAGTGGCAATGCGATGTTTGCAAACGCAATCACCACAAACATGATCGCCATGGCGGGTGCCTTTGCGGCAAGGCCGCCGAGTTCCGACATCTTCCTGGTACCAAACTGGCGTTCGATCAGTTCCACCACAATCCAGAGACCAATAATGTTAATCCCGTGGTTGAACATCTGGATCATTACCCCCTGCATACTCATCTGGCTTTCCGAAAAGATAGCCAGGCACATTAAACCGATGTGGGCAATGGAAGAATAGGCAACCAGCCTTTTGATATCGTCCTGTTTCATCGCAATGAGCGAAGCATACAACATACCGGTCACGGACAGGGTCGATACCAGGTCACCCCAGCTGTAAGAGGCAATCGGCAGTACCGGCAACAGCCAGCGCAATACACCAAACACCCCCATTTTTACCATGATACCGCTGAGCACCATGGTAACCGCGGTGGGCGACTGCTCATAGGTGTCGGGTTGCCACGTATGGAAAGGGAAAACCGGCATCTTCACCGCAAAAGCAATGAAGAAGAGCCAGAAAACCCAGGTCTGTTGCGCACCGGGAAGATTTGAATTATAAAACGCCTCAAGGGCAAACGACTGGGTATGCGAATAGATAAACAGGATGCCGGTCAGCATCAGCAGCGAACCAAGGAAAGTATAAACGAAAAATTTGAAGGTAACCTGGATCCGTTTCTCACCGCCCCATTGGGAGCAGAGGAAGTAAACTGGGATCAATGCAAGTTCCCACGAAAAATAAAACAACAGCGCATCCATGGCGAGGAACACGCCCATCATACCTGCCTGTGCCAGCAGCAGCAGGCCAAAGAAATTATTCGCCTTGCGGTAGGAAGAATTCCAGGTGGAAATCAGGATCACTACGTATGCCACAGCGTTGAGCAGGCAAAGCAACTGGCCCATGCCATCGAGACCAATGGTGAAACTGCTGCCGATGGTCGACATCCAGCTGGCGCTGAAATTGAGGTTGGACGGGGCTTTCAGCACGGTCAGGCCAAGAACTGAAACCGTCAGTGTGCCAATGGCCGACAACAATGCCCAGCTTCTCGCCGTCTTTTCCTCGCGGAAAAAGAAAGCCAGCAGCCCGGTCACCAAAGGAACCACTATCAGTAATAATGCAATCATAAATCGACCCAGTTTAGCTACGCTTATTTTCTCAAAAAGAATTGAATCACAAATACGACTAGTATGCCGAACACCATCAGCAATACATAACTGCCCACCTGGCCACTCTGCAGCAACCGAAGCTGGCGGCCACTGTAATTGACCAGCCTGCCAACACCATTCACCACTCCGTCAATCACCAGGCGCTCCACCACATTGGTCAGGAACCCGGCAAAGCGGGAGATCGGTTGTACAATCACCTTATCGTAAATCTCATCCACATACCATTTGTTCTCGAGCACTTTGCCAAATCCCTCCGCATCCTGCAGGTCGGGTTTGCTGCTGAAACGTTTCCATGCGGCAAGCACCACAATTATGATCAGCACAGAAGAAACGCCGGTGAGCATCCATTCGGTAGAATGGGAGATCTCATGTTTTTCCATAATGGCGTTGGAAGAGGCAAAAACCGGTTCCAGGAATTCACTGAGCCTGTGCGCACCATGGGCCATGTATTCCGGTATACCGATATAACCACCAACGATCGAAAGGACCGCCAGTACCAGCAGCGGAACAGTAATCGCAGCCGGACTTTCATGCAGGTGATGTTCCTGGTCATGTGTACCGCGGAAGTTTCCCCGGAAAGTAGTAGCATATAAACGGAACATATAAAACGCGGTCAGCAGTGCGGTAAATAAACCGATACCATACAGTACGGGTGATTTACCAAATGCGCCGGCAAGTATTTCGTCTTTCGAGAAGAACCCCGAGAATCCGGGAATTCCTGCAATGGCAATACATCCGATCAGGAAGGTCAGGTTCGTGATCTTCATGTATTTTGACAATCCACCCATTTTCCGGATATCCTGTTCGCCACCCATGGCATGGATCACGCTACCGCTGCCAAGGAAAAGAAGGGCTTTGAAGAATGCGTGTGTCATTACATGGAAAACCGCTGCCACATAGGAACCCGTACCCAATGCAAGGAACATATAACCCAGCTGGCTCACGGTCGAATAGGCCAGCACCTTTTTAATATCGTTCTGTTTCATGGCAATGGTGGCGGCAACCAGCGCGGTGGCCAATCCGATCCATGCGATGATGTTCAGCGTGACGGGCGATAATGTGTACATGATATTGCTGCGCGCAATCATATAGATACCGGCAGTAACCATGGTTGCCGCATGGATGAGGGCTGAAACCGGGGTGGGACCAGCCATTGCATCGGGTAACCAGGTGTAAAGGGGAATCTGCGCACTCTTACCGGTTGCACCGATAAAAAGCAGCAGGGTGATTCCCATCAGGTCTTTATTACTGAATGAACCATCGCCGGCAAACTGGAGCACATCGGCATAACCAACACTGCCCACTTTCCCGATGATCCAGAAAATAGCGATCAGGAACGCCAGGTCACCAATGCGGTTCATGATAAATGCCTTGTTGGCCGCTTTGTTGTAGGCTGTTTTTTTGAACCAGAAGCCGATGAGCAGGTAAGAGCAAAGACCCACTCCTTCCCATCCGATAAACATGATCACGTAATTGGCGCCCATTACCAGCAACAGCATCGAAAAAACGAACAGGTTGAGGTACGCGAAGTAACGGCCGAAATGTTCGGTCGGCTCTTCGTGCATGTAGGAAGTGGAATACACGTGGATCAGGAAACCAACACCGGTAATGATCAGCAGGAAAATGGAAGAAAGCTGGTCAACCTGGAAAGCAAAGGGGATGGACAGTTTGCCGACATGTATGAAGTTGAAATATTCTGCCACAATAGTATTGCCTTCCTTCACCTGCAGGAACATCAGCAGGCTCACCACAAAGGAAGCGAGGATCATACCGCTGCCAATGACGCCGATGGCACCCTTCGACAATGATTTCCGGCCCAACCCGTTGATGAGAAAACCCAGCAGGGGAAACAGCGGAACCAAATAAGCCAGTTGTAAAGCATTCTTCATAATACCCAGTTACAGCATGCACGCAGTGCGCGCAATTAGTGTTTTAACCTGTTCAGAAAATTGACATCGACCGAATGGATGTTACGGTACATCATCACAATGATGGCCAGTCCGACACTTACTTCGGCCGCAGCAACCACCATGATAAAAAATACAAAGAGTTGTCCGTCCGTCCCCACCGTACTGGCTCCGCTACCGGCAGCCAGGTGGTGCATTTTGGAAAACGCCACAAACATCAGGTTCACGGCATTCAGCATAAGCTCGATGCACATGAATATGATAATCGCGTTGCGGCGCGTGAGCACACCGACAATGCCGATGCAGAACAACGCAATGGACAGGAATATGTAATAATTTATTGGCATGTCCTTTTTCTTTAATCCTTTTTACCCATCAGCACCGCACCCACCATGGCACTTAAAAACAGGATGCTGCTTATTTCAAATGGTACCACAAACGTGGTGAATAATTCTTTACCCAGGTTTTTGATCAGTCCTATATCACCGCTCACCACTTCGGCAGATTTGTCATTGAATTCGGTATTCTTCAAAGCGGCAACGATTACGAGCAGCAGGCATCCCCCGGCAACAGCCCCGGCCATCTTGACCCAGCGGTTGCGGGATGGTTCCGATTCCTTGTTGAGGTTGATCAGCATGATCACAAACAGGAACAGCACCATGATTGCCCCGGCATAAACGATAATGTTTACAATGGCGAGGAACTGCGCGTTCAATAAAATGTAATGTCCGGAGATAGCGAAGAACGTGACAATGAGCCACAGTACGCTGTAAACGGGATTCTTACTGGTGATCACCATCAGCGCAGCAAACAGCGCAACAACTGACAGCAACCAGAATAGTATTTGTGTAATCATTTCTCTAAGCTATATACCGGTTCAACTTTTACCGGCTGGTTCGATTTACCTTTTTCCGGATCTATTTTGCAGGCACTGCTTTTTCTCCCCTTGCCTTTGCAAACCCTTCCGGATTTTCAATAGGATGCGGGATCAGCAGGTCTTCTTTTTTATAAATGAATCCGGACCGGCCATAATTGGACGGCGCGAATGTCTGTGACAAGTAGATCGCGTCTTTAGGGCAGGCCTCTTCGCAATACCCGCAGAAAATGCAGCGCAGCATATTGATCTCGTACTTGGCTGCATACTTCTCCTCGCGGTACAGGTGTTCCTCACCAGGCTGCCGCTCGGCTGCTTCCATCGTGATGGCTTCGGCCGGACAAGCCACGGCGCAAAGACCGCAGGCAGTACAATTTTCACGGCCCTGCTCATCCCTGTTCAGGATCTGCAGGCCACGGAAAACCTTGGAAAACGACCTGGTTTCTTCCGGATATTGAACAGTCACCTTCTTTTTGAAAAGGTGACGAAGGGTGATCAGCATCCCCTTTGCTATATTCCACAGGTACAACTTTTCCAGCCATGTCATTGGCGTCCGGTCGACCTGTTTCGCTCTTTGTGTTAACTGCATCTTTAAATTTTCCCTGGAGGGATTTTAAATTTTCGCAAATATATATTCATTGTCGCAGATCCTTTCAGGATGACAATCTTCCGGGATGAGATCCTTCCAGGATGACGACCTTCCGGGATGACCATCTTCAGGATGACAACATCCCCCGGTGCCCCTTACTTCCTCCACAACAC